>DASWBF010000310.1:0-10901 GCA_036390735.1 Mycobacterium sp.
TCGGCGAGGTAGCGGCGAACGCGTGCGAGAACGTCGGCAGCATCCGGGCCCGACGGCAGCGCGACGGCCTGGCGCCAGCGCGCCAGCCTCGCCTGCGCCCCGCCGAGGACGTCGGCACTCCACTCCCGGTCGGAACGGTAATGCCCGGCCAGCAGCCCCAGCCGGATCGCGGCCGGGTCGAGGCCGTCGGCGCGCAGTTGCGACACCAGCACCAGGTTGCCCAGGCTCTTCGACATCTTGTGCCCGTTCCAGCCGATCATCCCCGCGTGCACGTAGTGACGCGCGAAACGCCGTTCCCCCGTGACACATTCGGCGTGCGCGGCGGAGAACTCGTGGTGCGGGAAGATCAGGTCCGACCCGCCGCCCTGAATGTCGAGGCCGGTGCCGATGCGGCTCAGCGCGATCGCCGCACACTCGACGTGCCAGCCGGGCCGGCCGGGACCGAACGGCGACGGCCAGCTCGGCTCGCCCTCGCGGGCGGCCGACCACAACAGCGCGTCGAGCTCGTCGGCCTTGCCGGGGCGGAGGGGGTCGCCGCCTCGTTCGGCGAACAACCGCGCCATCGTGTCGCGGTCGTAGCCGGACTCGTAGCCGAACTGCGGTGTGGCGTCGGCGCGGAAATACACGTCCGGATGGTCGGGATCGTCGACGACATACGCAGCCCCGGATGCCAACATCTTCTCGACGAGCTCGACGACCTCGTCGATGGCCTCCGTCGCGGCGACGTACTCGCGGGGCGGCAGGACCCGCAGCGCGGCCATGTCGTCGCGGAACAAGTCGATTTCGCGGCTCCCCAGCTCGCGCCAGTCCACGCCGTCGCGGTGTGCCCGCTCGAACAACGGATCGTCGACGTCGGTGATGTTCTGGACATAGTGGACCTCGTGCCCGGCGTCGAGCCAGACCCGGTAAACCAAGTCGAAGGCCAGGTACGTCGCCGCATGCCCCAGGTGGGTGGCGTCATACGGCGTGATGCCGCAGACGTACATCGTGGCGGTCCGCCCGGTGGCTACCGGCCGCACCTGTCGATCCGAGCTGTCGTACAACCGCAGTTCTGGTCCGCGGCCCGGCAACACCGGCACCGGGGCGGACGACCACGATTGCATGCTGTCGAGGGTAAGCCGGGCGGGTTACCAGACCGCTCGCCGGATGGCGTCCAGCAGCGTCGGCGCCGCTTCTGTGCGGCACATCAGGAAGTCGGGTAGGTACGGGTCAAGCTGGTTGTAGCGCAGCGGCGAGCCGTCGACCCGCGACGCGTGCAGGCCCGCGGCCAGCACCACGCCGGCCGGCGCCGCGGAATCCCACTCCCACTGACCGCCGGCGTGCAGGTAGGCGTCGACGTCGCCACGCACGAGCGCCATCGCCTTCGCGCCGGCCGATCCGATCGGCACCGGCTGCAGGGCCACCTCGTGGCGTATCCAGTACAGCAGGGACGGCGGCCTCGTGGTGCTGACCGCCACCCGTATCGGCCGGTCGGCCGCGCCGGAGTCGCTCGTGTCGGCGCGGACGGTGTCGCTGCGGTAGAGCTCACCTTGCGCCGGCAGCGCCACCGCGGCATCGGTGATCTCAGCGCCTCCCTGCCACAGCGCCACGTGGACCGCCCAGTCGTCGCGGCCGCGGGTGGAGAACTCACGCGTGCCGTCGAGCGGATCGATGATCCAGACGCGGTCCTTGTTCAGACGGCGCAGGTTGTCGTGTGCCTCCTCGCTGAGCACGCCGTCGTCGGGCCGCTCGTCGCGCAACCGCTCCAGGATCAGCGCGTTGGCCCGTTTGTCGCCCGCCGCGCCGAGCACCCACGGGTCGTTGAACCCGAACTCGTCGCGCACTTCGAGGAGTAGCTTCCCGGCGGCGTCGGCGAGTTCGGCGGCCAGCGCCGCGTCGGTCAGGGTCACCGGTCAAGTATTGCTGACCCACTCTCGCCGACGACGTGCTGGCGGCCGTCGAGAAGATCCGGCGCGAGCGCGGTATCGGACTGAGTGAGGCAGTGAACGAGCTGATCCGAGTCGGTCTCACGAAGTCCGAGACACGTAAGCCTTTCCGTCAGAAGACCTACGACATGGGCAAGGCATACGTCGATTACTCCAATGTCTACGCGTTGCCACCCATCCCAGGATCTTCCCGCGACCGCTCACCCCGGGAACGGCATTCGATGTCGTCACCAACTGGATGGCCGCGCCGGTCGCCTGGGTTCCGCAGCCGGGCGCCGAGTATCACCGCATCCTTGGACAGCTCATCACGACGTATGACATGAGCGGCAACCTGATGCCGGACGCGATGCTCGCGGCGCTGGCCATCGAACACGGTGTGACGGTGTACTCCACAGATACGGATTTCGCCAAGTTCCGCTGGGAGAACCCGCTGGGGTGACTATGGCGTTGACCGTGCGAATTTCTACGCGCTGACCGCGTTTCGCGTACGGCACCGCACAACGGCGGGCAAGGCGGCGGGGGTCTCAGAATCCGTCTAGTCGCGGTTCGTAGTCAGGACAGCATCGCCAAGAGCGCCATATGGGACATCCGCCTGGCCGCAAATCCCCTGTTCGAGGATCGCCGCAACGACGAGGGAATCCGTGCTGTCTACTTTCAAGTCCACCGACATGGTCGCCGTTTTGCGGACGGTGAACTCGCTGAGGACTTGACCATCGCCAGAGATCGTGACTCTTACGGCCAAACCATCAGGTGCTTGCTCCTGCAGGCCCACGGTCGCGGTCAGCCGAGTGAATGTGCGGTCCAGCCGATATGTCGCAGTCGCAGCCGTGCCTCTGCAACCAACCCACATTCCGGTTGAGAGGGGATAGCTCTTTCCAACTAACCTCGCATCGATCGGTGTGCCGTTCGCCCCCTCTGCATTTGCAGACTCGAACTGTTCATACAGCGGCACTTCGATGGATTGAGGTTGGACGGTTGTGGCGGATGTGGGCGATGTGTCGGCGCTCTCGCGGTGTGGGCTGCATGCACTTGCCAACCCGACCAACAAGACTGCGGTGACCATCCAGGAACTCACGGCGCACTTCATGATGGAGGTCGCACCCTCAGAACGCCGGCCACGGGATCGGACGTCGCCGGTCCGGCGTCGGCATCACCGGGTTGTCCAGCAGCGCCTCCGCGCGCCTGCGCAGCGCGACGATCTCGTGCCGGGTGATGTGCGCACGCAACGCTTCCCCGAGCGCGTCCCGCAGGGCCGTCCGCAGCTTCTCGACCGCGGCCAGCGTGTCGTCGTCGATCGGCTTGCCGGCCCACCCCCACAGCACCGTGCGCAACTTGTCGTCGACGTGCAGGCTCACGCCGTGGTCGACGCCGTATGTGTTTCCGTCCAGTCCGATCAGGATGTGGCCGCCCTTGCGGTCGGCGTTGTTGATCAACACGTCGAAGACGGCCATCCGGAACAGCCGGACGTCGTCCGAGTGGACCAACGTGACCTCGTCGCCGGAGTAGTCGTAGGCCCGCAGCACCGCTAGGTAGCCCGAGGGCACGTTGCCGGCCGGGAACAGATCCACGGGGTCAGGAGTGGTGTGCTCGATGTCCGCCGACGAGTCGTCGGGCTCCTCGATCCACAGCTGCACCATGCCCCGGCCCGCCGGCCCGTCGCGAATAATGGTGTGCGGCACGATGTTCCAGCCCAGTGACTCCGACACCAGGTAGGCGGCGATCTCCCGGCCGGCCAGGGTGCCGTCGGGGAAGTCCCACAGCGGCTGCTCACCGGCGACGGGCTTGTACACGCAGTGCGTGCGCTGCCCCGCCCATTCCGCCTCACACAGGAACGTTGCATTGCTGGCCGAGCGGATCCGCCCGATGACCGTCAGCTCACCGCGGCGAAGCGCCTCAGGACTCGGTGTCATCAGCCAAAGCGCCGCGCCGATACCCGTTGGTGCGCACGCAGATGTGGCCGGCGGGGTCGAGCGGCTCGTCACACAACGGGCACGGCGGACGGCCCGCCGAGATGACGCGGTTGGACCGGGTGGCGAACTCCCGCGCCGACTCCGGCGTCAGGAACACCCGCACCGCGTCGGGCCCCTCTTCTGCGTCGTCGAGCACCACCGAGGCGTCGAACTCCGTGTCGGTCACCGCGAGCAGCTCGACCACGACGGTTTGGGCTTCCGAATCCCAGCCGAGGCCCATCGTGCCGACCCGGAACTCCGCGTCGACCGGGGTGACCAACGGGCTCAGATCCTCGACCTCGCCGGTGTCCGGCGGAATCGGGGTGCCGAAGCGGCGGTGCACCTCGGTGAGCAGCGCACCGATCCGCTCTGCGAGCACCGCCACCTGCTGCTTTTCCAACACGACCGAGACGATCCGCGAATCGTGCACGGCCTGCAGGTAAAAGGTGCGGTTTCCGGGCTGCCCGACGGTCCCGGCCACGAATCGGTCGGGTGAGCGAAACACGTGAATTGCGCGGGCCATGTCGTATCCAAAATACCGGTAGATGCTGCTCGTCCGTAGTTCTGAAGCCGTCTCGTTAGCTATTCGGTCGAGCCGCCGACCACGGCGTCAGAGCCCGGCACCTTTCCGTCAGCGGGCGGTGCCGTCAGCCCGGATGCGAGGTCGGCGCCGGTGTGGTTGACGTGCAACACGAACGGCCGCATCGGCGTGTAGCGGATGACGCTCGTCGACGCCGGGTCGGCAACGATGCGCTGGAAACTGTCGAGGTGCACCCCAAGCGCGTCGGCGACCACCGCCTTGATCACGTCGCCGTGCGTACACGCCACCCACAGTGCGTCGCCGCCATGCTCGTCGGCCAGCCGCCTGTCGTGCTCACGGACCGCGGCGACCGCCCTGGCCTGCACCTGCGCGAGACCCTCCCCGTCCGGGAACACCGCGGCGCTGGGCTGGGCCTGCACGACCTTCCACAACGGCTCCTTGACCAGGTCGCCGAGGTTGCGGCCCGTCCACTGGCCGTAGTCGACCTCGGACAGTCGCTCGTCGACGACCGACTCGACGCCCAGCGCGGCGGACAGCGGCTCGATCGTGCGCAGGCAGCGCAGCAGCGGCGAGCAGACCAGCGCGCGGATCGGCAGTGAGGAGAGCCGGCCCACCAGCGCGTCGGCCTGTTCACGCCCACGCTCGTCGAGGTCGACGCCGTCGGAGCGGCCCGCCAACACGTGTGCGGTGTTCGACGTCGAGCGGCCGTGCCGCAGCAGGATCACCGTCATGTCGCGGCCACCACCCCGGTGCCCAACAGCACCATCACACCCACCCCGAGTGCAACCCGGTAAACGACGAACCAGTACATGCTGTGGTTCACCAGGAATCGCAGGAACCACGCGATCGCGGCAAGACCGACGACGAACGCGATGACCACCGACACCAATAGTTGCGGACCGGTGGCGCTCATTCCCTCGCTGACGGGCTTGAACGCGTTGGGCAGCTCGTGGAGACCGGCGCCCAGTACTGCTGGGATGGCAAGCAGAAAACCGAAGCGCGCGGCCAGTTCCCGGTTCAATCCGAGAAAGAGGCCGGCGCTGATCGCGGCGCCTGAGCGAGAGACGCCGGGTATCAGCGCGAGGGTCTGAGCCAGCCCGATGAGAACCGCGTCATACCACCGCAGGTCTTCCTCGTCGCGAGTCTGTCGCCCGGCGAATTCGGCCGCCGCGATGACCGCGGAGAACACCACAAGTGCGATCGCGACCACCCACAGGCTGCGGACGTACGTGCGAATCATGTCCTGAAACAGCAAACCGCAAATGACAATCGGGATGGTGCCGATGATCACATACCAGCCCATGCGGTAGTCGACGTCGCGTTTCTCCTTGACCACCAGCCCGTTGACCCATGCCTTCGCGATGCGCCAGATGTCGCGGGCGAAATACAGCAGAACGGCCAGTTCGGTACCGATCTGGCTGACCGCTGTGAACGACGCGCCGGCGTCGTCGGCGAAGAACACCCGCGACGCGATCGCCAGGTGGCCCGACGACGAGATCGGCAGAAATTCGGTCAGCCCCTGCAGGACAGCCAAAAAGATCACCTGCCACCAGGACATGGCCGCCGTCTCCACGCGACGACCGTACCCTCAGGGGGCTAGCGAACCGGCTGAGCGTTGGCCACCGCGTCCCGGACGGCGGCCACCAGGCTGCGCTCGTCGGTGACGTCGATGTCGGTGAGCCGGCGCGTGGCGACCGCGATCACGTCCTCAGGCTGCGGCACCGGGCCGGAAAGCCGGGGCCGGTACACCTCGACCACCAATTCGTTGTGGTGGCTGAAAAACGCGAAGCTGCGCCCGTCGCTGATGTGGCCGAATCCGTTGGCGTGCACGCCCGCCGTCACGTCGTCGACGACAAACTCCTTGCCGGAACACTCACTATTGGCCGCGAGCGTCATGGCATGACCCTACCGCGAGAAGCGTCGGGACCACTGCCGTACGAGTCAATATCCGGCCGGACCTCTGCCCTAGACTGGCGGTCTTGAATGTGTGCCCCGACCGACAGCTACCCAAGGTTTGCAATCATCAAACGTGTTTATCTCGGCGCGGTGGCGGTCTGCTTTGTCGCGTTGAGCGCGGTGGCGTGCTCGGCCAACCCGGTCGACGACACGCCGCCGACCATCGCGCCGGCGAGTCCGGCGGTGTCGCCGCAGGTCACGACGGCTCCTGCAGGCCAAGTGCGCCCGTTCCCGGCGAAGGCCAAGGAAGCCGTGTTCGACGCGGCGACGGCGTCGCTGGTGGTGCTGGGAGCCGACGGGGTCACGATCATGCCGGCGGGAGACGGTGCACCCCGCAACGTCGCGGTGCCGAGCCCGCCAAGCGCGCTGACCGGCGACGGTAGTGGCGCGGTCTATCTGTCGACCCGAGGCGGGTACTTCCGCGTCGACGTGCGCACCGGCCAGGTCGCCACGATGAAAGTGGCCGGCCACGAGGGCACCGACTTCACCGCGATCGCCCGGCGGTCCGACGGCAGGCTGGTGCTCGGCAGCGCCGACGGCGCCGTGTACACGCTGAGCTCCGACACCGCGGTCGCCGCTTCGGTCAAGATCTTCGCACGAGTAGATGCCCTTGTGACACAAGGGAATACGGCGGTGGTGCTGGACCGCGGGCAGACGTCGGTGACCACCATCGATCCAGACGGCAGCGGAGCGCAGCACGCATTGCGCGCGGGTGAGGGCGCCACCACGCTGGCCGCGGATTCTGCGGGTCGCCTGCTGGTGGCCGACACTCGCGGCGGTTCGCTGCTGGTGTTCGGCACCGACCCGCTGATGATGCGGCAGAGCTACCCCGTCCGAGACGCGCCATACGGTCTCGTCGGCACCCGTACCCTGGCGTGGGTGTCACTGACGGCGACCAACGTCGTCGTTGGTTACGATCTGGCCACCGGAATACCTGTGGAGAAAGTGCGTTACCCAACCGTGCGGCAACCCGATGTGCTGGCCTTCGACGACGCCACGAACACCCTGTACGTGGCGTCGTCCAGCGGAGACGGCATCCAGGTGATCAACGACGCGGGGCGGCCGCGGTGACGTTGGCCGGCTGGGACGTGGACATGTCCGACGACTACGAATGGGTCCCACTCCGCCTGCCTCCTGACGTGACCCGGCTGTCCGCGTCGACCCGGCTGTCGATCGAGGCCGAATACCGCGGCTGGGAGCTCACGCGGGTGCGGCTCTACACCGACGGCAGTCGACGAGTTCTGTTGCGGCGCAGGAAGACTGACCGGCCCAGCGACCAGCCGGGGTTGTAATGCTCTACCGCGCTCTGCGGCGGGTGATGTTCCTTGTGCCTGCCGAGCGGATCCACACGTGGGTGTTCGCGGTGCTGCGCCTGGCGACGGCTGTGGCGCCGGCGCGCCGGATGCTGCACCGGCTGCTGGCCCCGCATGATCCGGCGCTGGCCAGCACGGTGTTCGGGGTGCGTTTCCCCGGTCCGCTCGGTCTGGCCGCGGGCTTCGACAAGGACGGCACCGGGCTGGACACCTGGGGGGCGCTGGGCTTCGGCTTCGCCGAGGTCGGCACCGTTACCGCCCACCCGCAGCCCGGGAACCCGTCGCCGCGGCTGTTCCGGCTGCCGGCCGAGCGGGCGCTGCTCAACCGGATGGGCTTCAACAACCACGGGGCCTGCGAGCTGGCGTTAAGGCTGGCGCGCCACGTCCCCGACGTGCCGATCGGGGTGAACATCGGCAAGACCAAGCTTGCCGATGATGCGGTCGGCGATTACCGCGCAAGCACGCGTCTCGTCGGCGCGCTCGCCGACTTCGTCGTCGTCAACGTCAGCTCCCCCAACACGCCGGGGCTGCGCGACCTTCAGGCGGTGGAATCGCTGCGCCCGATCCTGACCGCGGTGCAGTCGGAGACGACGACGCCGGTGCTGGTCAAAATCGCGCCGGATCTGTCCGACACGGAGATCGACGACATCGCCGACCTGGCCGTCGAGCTCGGCTTGGCCGGCGTCGTCGCCACCAACACCACGGTCCGCCACCAGCTCGGCGAGGGCGGCGTGTCCGGAGCACCGCTGGCCCCGCGGTCGCTGGAGGTGTTGCGCAGGCTGTACGCGCGGGTCGGCGGGAAGCTGGCGTTGATCAGCGTCGGCGGCATCGAGACCGCCGACGACGCGTGGCAGCGGATCACCGCGGGCGCGTCACTGCTGCAGGGCTACACCGGCTTCGTCTACGGCGGCGGCTTGTGGCCCAAGCACATTCACGACGGCATCGCGCAGCGGTTGCACGCGGGAGGGTTCGGTTCCCTGGGTGAGGCGGTGGGGTCCGCGGCGCGCCGCTAGCTGTCCTTCTGCTCGTAGGTGCCGTGGATGACGGCCCGGGCGATCGCGTTCATGAACAGGTTGAACCCGAGGTAGGCCGGGCTGGCGTCCTCGTCGAGCTCCAGCTTCTCCACCTTGACGGCGTGCACGGCGACGAAGTAGCGGTGTGTTCCGTGTCCGGGCGGCGGCGCAGCGCCGATATAGCGGCGCATGCCGGCGTCGTTCACCAAAGTCACTGCGCTACCGGGCAATTCGCTACCCTCGCCGACCCCCGCCGGCAACTCGGTGCACGTCGCCGGCAGGTTGGCCACCGCCCAGTGCCAGAACCCGGACGCGGTGGGCGCGTCGGGGTCGTAGACGGTGACGGCGAAACTGCGGGTCTCCTCGGGGAAACCGGACCAGCTCAGCTGCGGCGAGACGTCCTCGCCGCCGGCGCCCATGATGCCGCTCACCTGGGGGGTCTTCAGCGGCTGTCCGTCGCTGATGTCGGCGGAGGTCAACGTGAAGGTGGGCAGCTTCGGCAGGAAGTCGTAAGGGTTGTAGGGAAACGCCACGGGTGGTCCTTTCTCAGGGTCAGCAGTTCAACAGAAAGTGCTCCAGAACTCGTGCGCCGAATTCCAGCGCATCGACGGGTACCCGCTCGTCGACGCCGTGGAACAACGCCGAGAAGTCGAGCTCGGGCGGAAGCCGCAGCGGGGCGAAACCAAAGCAGCGAATCCCCAAGCGCGCAAAGTGTTTTGCGTCCGTACCGCCGGCGAGCATGTAGGGCACTGTGCGGGCCTCTGGGTCGGTCGCCAAAATCGCGTCGTTCATCGCGTCGAGTAGCCGGCCGTCGAAGGTGGTCTGATACGACGGCAGGTCGACGATCCACTCCCGAGTGACGTCGGGCCCGATCAACTCGTCGACCTCCCGCTCGAACGCAGACAACCGACCGGGCAGCACCCGGCAGTCCACGACCGCCTCCGCGGTGGCCGGGATGACGTTGGCCTTGTAGCCGGCGTTGAGCATGGTCGGATTGGCGGTGTCGCGAAGCGTCGCGGCGATAAGGCGGCCGATCGAGCCAAGCTTGGCGATCGCCCCGTCCAAATCGGGAGAGTTCACGTCGAAGGTGTAGCCGGTCTCCTCGGCAACGGCCTGCAGGAACTGCTCGACGGCATCGGTCATCACCAGGGGAAATTGGTGACGGCCCAGCCGCGTCACCGCCTCGGCCACCGCGGTGACGGCATTGTCGTCGTGGATCAGCATCCCGTGCCCGGCACGGCCGTGGGCGGTCAGCCGCATCCACAGCATGCCTTTCTCGGCGGTCTCGATGAGGTAGAGACGGCGTTCGCCGCCGTCGCGGCGCGGCACGGTCAATGAGAACCCGCCGACCTCACCGATCGCCTCGGTGACGCCGTCGAAGAGGTCGGGTCGGTTTTCTACCAGCCACTTGCAGCCGTACTTGCCGCCGGCCTCCTCGTCGGAAACGAAGGCGAACACCAGATCGCGCGGCGGAACGATGCCGCTGCGTTTGAAGTGCCGGGCGACCGCGATCGTCATGCCGACCATGTCCTTCATGTCGACCGCACCGCGGCCCCATACGTAGCCGTCCTCGATCGCGCCGGAGAACGGGTGCACGCTCCAGTCGGCCGCCTGGGCGGGGACGACGTCGAGGTGGCCGTGGATCAGCAACGCGCCACGGTCGCTGTCCTTTCCGGGCAGCCGCGCGAACACGTTCCCTCGGCCGGGCGCGCCGGCCTCGATGTACTCGGTCTCGTAGCCAACCTCGTGCAATTGCTCGGCGACCCACTGCGCGCACTCCTGCTCGCCTTTCGTGGTGGCCGGGTCGCCTGTGTTGGACGTGTCGAAGCGGATCAACGCGCTGACGAGATCGACCACCTCGTCGACGGCACCTGTCACAGTCCCCTTTCCTACCACTCGGCAGCTCCCCCGGGCTGCGCCCGACCCCAGGGATCATGGGTTTGGGAACGGCTACTGGAATCCGATAGCCTTAGCTGCCACATCGGTCCGAGTGGCGGAATGGCAGACGCGCTAGCTTGAGGTGCTAGTGCCCTATTAACGGGCGTGGGGGTTCAAGTCCCCCCTCGGACACAATTTCTTAGCTACACAGATAGAAAACTCGCTCCGAACTCGATCGGAGCGGGTTCTCTGTATTTGCTGCTCTCGATTGGGCATCGCGTAATGGCATGAACGGGATCCAGGCACCGAGAATGTGAGTCAACTTC
>DASWBF010000311.1:0-4869 GCA_036390735.1 Mycobacterium sp.
ACACCCGAGGGTGGGGCTCCAGCGTCAATCTCTTGTACGGCCTAAACGGGCCAAGCCGTATCGACGTCAGCGGGCGACGTGCACACCGATTCTCATCCACCCGCGAGCGGGCGCGCCAGCGCCCATTCCCATCTCTTGTGACGTTGTAGTGGGTTCGTGAGCTGGGGGTTTGGGGCGCAACGCCGTGTCCTGCTTACGTTTTGGACTGTTCGAGGTTCAAGACGAAAGAAGGGTGTACGGCGTTGCGCAAATCCAGGATATTCGCGGCTGCTCTCGGGGACCACAGCATGATCGTCGAGGACGTGGCGATCGAGACGGAGACCTCGCGTGGGAGGCGGCCGGTGACCAGCGAGGTGCTGGTGGTGTCGGTGCGGTGCAAGGCTTCACAGGCGAGCCGGTGTTCGCGGTGCCGGCGACGCTGCCCGGGGTATGACGGCGGGGACGCGGCGCGGCGGTGGCGCACCCCTGGACGTAGGGACGACGAAGGCGTATCTGCAGGCCGTGGTGCCGCGGGTGGAGTGCACCGAGCATGGGGTGGTGGTCGCGCACGTGCCGTGGGCGCGCCCGGGCGCCAAGCACACCTGGCTGTTCGAGGACACCTGCGCGTGGCTGGCCGCGCATACCGCGATGAGTGTGCTGACGGTGCTGCTGCGGGTGGCCTGGCGCACCGTGGCCGCCGTCGTGACCCGGGTCGTCGCCGACGGCCGCGCCACCGACGACCTGCTGGCCGGGCTGTCCCGGATCGGGATCGATGAGATCGCCTACCGCAGGGGCCACCGCTATTTATTAGTTACGTGGAATCACGACACGGGGCCTGCGGTCCTGGATCGTCACCACGATCTGAGAGATACCTACCGGCATGCAGATGATGATGGAGCAGAAGTGGCCGGTGTTCGCGCGGCACCAACTGGCGGTCGAGTGGCTCCGAGTGTGGGCCGATCTCGGGCGCGCACCGCGCACGATCGACGCGTATGCGCGGGCGCTGGCGGAATACCTGCTCTCGTGTGAGAACGCCGGTGTCGACCCGATCGCGGCGTCCCGGGCGCAGGTTGCTGCGTTTGTTCGTGAGCTGACCAGCCGGCCGAATCGCCTTGGCGCGAACGTGGTTTCGCTGGACTCCGGCGCGGGGTTGGCGAACGCGACGTTGCAGCAGCGACTGGTCGCGGTGCGGCTGTTCTACGACTACCTGATCGAGGAAGGGCGGCGGGATTGCAACCCGGTCGGCCGCGGCCGTTACACCCCGCGCAGTCGCTTCGGCGGTGGCGGTCATCGTGGGCTGGTGCCGGCGCTGGTGAAGCTGCCGTGGATTCCGTCCGAACGGCAGTGGTTCGACGTGCTCGCCGGGTTCGCCGACGAGCCGATCCGGAACCGGGTGATGCTCGCGTTGGCCTACGACGCCGCTCTGCGGCGGGAGGAGTTGTGCAGCCTGCGCACCGACGACCTGGATCCCGCGCACCGGATGCTGCGGGTGCGGGCGGAGACGACGAAGACCCGCCGGGAGCGGATGGTGCCGTACTCGGCGGCGACCGGAGCGCTGCTGGCGCAGTATCTGACGCATCGGGGCACCCTCAGCCGGGCCCGAGGGCCGCTGTTTCTGTCCGAGTCGCGACGCAACCGGGCCGAGCCGCTGACGCTGTGGACTTGGTCGAAGGTGGTGCGCCGAATCGCCTTGGCCGCCAACGTTCCACAGTTCTCCACGCACACGACCCGGCACCTGTGCCTGACCGACCTGGCCCGGATGGGTTGGGAGCTGCACGCGATCGCCACATTCGCCGGACACCGCTCGACCGAGTCGACGATGCGCTACATCCACCTGTCCGGCCGGGACCTGTCGGACAAGCTGAACCGCGCGACGGCCGACCCGCGTGCTCAACGGATCGGCATGCTGACCGCGACCGCCACCGTTGGCGCCGGGGAGCAGCGGTGACCGCCGCCATCGTTCGTGGCGCCGCCGTGGCGGAGACGGACCGGACTGCGTTCACGTTCGGGTTGCGCGCCGACGGCTACGACCGGCGCGCGGAGCTGACGAAGCTGGAACTGGACACGCTGCTCGAGCTCGGCCCGGTGGGGCTGCGCCGCAGCCGCGCCCGCGGCGCAGCCCAGCGAGATGTGTTGTGGGACAGGTTGGCTCTGCTGGCCGAGCCGCTCGACGACGCACGTGCGGTGCTGCACCACCCGGCCCACGCGCGCTATCGCCGCGCCAGCGCGCACGCGGCCGGGCTCGTGCTGCAGCACTGCGCCGAGTCCGGTCGCGGCTACTGGGGCTGGCAGACCGATGACTGGGCGGGCCTGTGCGGCTCCAGCGCGGAAGCGTTCCTGTCCGCACGGGTGACACCGACCGAGACCACGGTGCGCCCGTTCCTGGTCGCGATCGCCTACCTGGTCGGAAGCTTCGACGGCTTCCATCTGCTGGGTATGTTCAACCGGCTGCACCTGGCGCAGCTCGTGTTCGGCGATGCCGCGGTCGACGTGTCGACGCAGCGGGTGGGCGAGATCCTCGACGGGTGGGGCTACCGCAGCGCGCTGAGCGCCCGGCACCGTCTGCGCGGCGTGCTCGGGCAGGTCATGCTGATCAACCGTAGCCCGCGGCTCGCCGATCTCGACAACGACGCCTTCACCCGGCTACGGGCCCATCCGGCCACCAACCAACACCACGGCCAGCTGCTGTTCGCGCTGCAACGCGCGGTCGCCTCACTCGGCCACTGCGATCCACCGATTCGCTTGGGACACAACCACGCACCGATAATCGAAGGCGCCGCCGCGGCGTGGGATCGGCTGGGTCGAACGGTGGTACGCGACCTCGACACTGACCCCCCGGGTCCGCGCCACCATCCGCACCCAGATGGCCAAGGCCGGGCGGTGGCTGGTGGCCGAGCACCCCGAGATCACCGAACCGAGCCAGTGGACCCGACAAACCTGCGCGGCCTGGGTCGCCGCCGTGGACCGGATGCAGGTCGGCGACCACGTGCAGCGCCGCGACTGCCTCGCCGCACGCGTCGGCACCCCGATCTCCCCACGCACCAAGGCTCACGTCCTGACCTGCAGCAGGACCTTCTTCCACGACTGCCAGGAATGGGAGTGGTTCCCGCGCCGCTTCGACCCCGCCCGCGCGCTGGCGGTGCCGCGCAGCGTCGCCGCGCTGATCGGCACCGACCCGCGGGTCATCTCCGACGACGTGTGGGCGAAGCTGCTGTGGGCCGGGCTGAACATCGAACCCGACGACCTGCCCGCCAACACCGCCGACACCTACTACCCGATGCCGTTGATCCGCGCGGTCACACTCACCTGGCTGTTCAGCGGCCTGCGCAGCGACGAACTGTCCCGGCTGCGGGTCGGCTGCGTGCGCTGGCAGCACGACGGCGCACCGATCGCCGCCGACGCCCGCGACGTGCCGGTCACCGACGCTGTCTGCCTGATCGACGTGCCCGTGCACAAGACCGGGACCGCGTTCACCAAACCCGTCGATCCGCTGCTCGGGCAGGCCATCGAGGCCTGGCAAGCCGCGCGACCCGCACAGCTGGCCACGATCGACCGCAAAACCAGCGAACACGTCAACATGCTCTTCGCCGTCCGCGGCCAGCCGGTTGCCCGCAGCTACATCAACCGCACGATCATTCCCGCGCTGTGCGCCAAGGCCGGCGTCCCCGCCAGCGACGTGCGGGGCCGGATCACCAGCCACCGTGCCCGCGCCACCATCGCCAGCCAGCTCTACAACGCCAAGGAGCCGATGACGCTGTTCGAGCTGCAAGCCTGGCTCGGCCACCGCACCCCGGCCACCACCCAGCACTACGCGAAAATCACCCCGAACACGCTCGCGAAGTCCTACCGCGACGCGGGCTACTTCGTCCGCAACGTGCGCACCATCGAAGTTCTCCTCGATCGCGACGCCGTCGCCTCCGGCGCCGCCGCAGGCCAGCCGTGGCAGCACTACGACCTCGGACACGGCTGGTGCAGCTACACATTCTTCGAACAATGCCAACACCGAATGGCTTGCGCCCGTTGCGATTTTTACACCCCCAAAGGCTCCACCCAAGCCCAACTGCTCGAAGCCAAGAACAACCTGCAGCGTGTGCTCGCCGAGATCCCGCTCACCGACGACGAGCAGGCCGCCGTCGAAGACGACCGCGAAGCCCTGGCCAAACTCCTCAACCGTCTCACCGACACCCCCACCCCAGCCGGTCCGACACCCCGCCAGATCGGCACCCCACCCACCCCCACCCTCCTGCCGATCATCGGCGTCAGACACGGAAAATCGGAATGACCTTGACAAATCAGATTCCACAGAATGACGATCGTGGTCGACCACGACACCGGCACGCTGATCTGGGCCGCGGCCGGCCGGGACACGAAGACGCTGCGCCGCTTCTTCGACGCCCTGGGCGCCGAACGCTGCAAGCTGATCACGCACGTGTCCGCCGACGCCGCGGACTGGATCGCCGACGTGGTCACCGAGCGGTGCCCGGCCGCGATCCGCTGTGCGGATCCGTTTCATGTGGTGGCCTGGGCCACCGAGGCACTTGATGCCGAGCGGCGCCGACCCTGAAACGACGCGCGGGCGCTGGCGCGCACCGAGCCCAGACGCGGCCCCGGCCGGCCCCGCAACAACAGCGCGCCCCCGCCAGCTCATGAGCGGGTCCGCAAGCTCAAGGGCGCCCGCTATGCGCTGTGGAAAAACCCCGACGACCTCACCGACCGCCAGACCGCCAAACTGGCCTGGATCGCCAAGACCGACACTCGCCTGTATCGCGCCTATCTGCTCAAAGAGGGCCTGCGGCATGTGTTTTGGGTCAAAGGCGAGGAAGGTAAGCAGGCCCTGGACCGGTGGATCTCCTGGGCGCGCCGTTGCCGCATCCCGGTGTTCGTGGAACT
>DASWBF010000312.1:0-1849 GCA_036390735.1 Mycobacterium sp.
GGGCCAGGACGTCGTTGACGTCGACTTCGAGTCCGCCGACCAGCGGGCCTGGATTCGACGCGGTGCTCACCACGCGCTGGTAGAGAACGGCGGCGGGGTGGATCTGATTGCCAGACCAGGCTCGGGTCTGCCAGGCCCACCGGCGGCCGGGCGTGCTCGAACTCCCGATGACGCCATCGGCTGCGGCCCACTGGCACACGTCGATTCCTCCGTAGACGCCGGTGCGCTGCACTCCAAGCACCGCGTTGATTCCGCGAAACCACTGCAGCGCGACGGTGTTCCAGGCGTTGCGGTTGATGTCCTCGTCGACGGTGAAAAAGATCGGTGCACTATGGCCGCCCCCTGCCGCGGTGTGCAGCTGCCAGGCGGTGCGAGCGTCGGCGACGCCGCCGGCGAACCCGCGCGTGAAGTCCGACGGTGCCGTCCCGCCCGGCTTGCCGTATTGATAATTGCTGACGATCACCAGCCCCGCGGCGGTCAGTGACTCGGCGTAGGGCCGGGTGATCGGCTTGGCGCCAAACGACGAGCCGGGACGCGACAGCGAGACGTAGTTGATCACGCCGGAATAGCCGGCAGCTCGAATGTGCTGCGCTGGAATCTGGCGCGCGGCGAAGTCGATCAGTTGGGGAGCGGCGGCCGCCGCCGTGGGCGTGCCGAAACCTACCGATGCGGCATCCAGTCCGGCCAGCGCCGACACGGCGGTCGCGTAGCGCAGCGCGTCACGCCGGGAAACGGGGCGTGATCGCCGACGGCTGGTAGTCCCCGGCAAATCTTGCATCGCGCGAGGTTAACAATGTGACTGCTGTTGACGGTGTAGCGACTCGCTCTTGGCGGACAGCTATTGCGGGGCCGACTGCGCGAGGGAGAGACCCTTTGAACCTTCGCTGCTGACAGTACGACTGTTGGGATGGCCGAACGCCTTGACCAGCTTGGCGTCCACCCAGTCCTTGTCCGGCAGGTGGTCAGCGATGTTGCGCCGCTTGTGCAAAGTGCATCGTTGGATCAGAGCCTTGGCGCCGAACACCTCCCGCACCGCCGCGGCGAGCGCCTTGGCGCCGTCGATGACCACTAGCAGCCCGTCCTCGAACGTCAAGCCACGCTCGACCAGGTCGGCCAATCGCGAGCGCACCACGGTCTTGTTCTCGGTGGAGCCGTCCCACAGCCCGACCGGTTTCTTCGTGCCATCGGTGGTGATGGCCAGCGCCACCACCACGCACCGCTCGGCCATGTGCTCGCCGTCGAGCATGAGCACCTTGATGTCCTCACCGGCCAGGTCGCGGGCCATCAGCTCGCCCAACGCAGTCTCGGTCTGTTGGACGAACCGACGCGAAATCGCCGAGCGGCTAGTCGATTTCGCCTCCCGGTCGACCTGGGTACCGACCGGCTCGGCGGTGCGCGCGTGCCGGCGGGTGGCCACCCCGGCCAACATGCGCTCCATCACCACCCGCGACAGCAGGTCCTCGGCTGCGAAGTGCGCGTAGCTGCCCAGCGGCACCTCATGCCCATCGACCGCGCGGCGCCGGTCGTCTCGGCCGCCGATTCTGTCGAAGACTCGGCATGTCGATCCCGGCAGGTCCACAGAGATGCCAACTCCAGTGAGAATCGGCGGCCAATCCGTCAGATGCCAGATTCGTTGCGAAACCTGCCAACTGTACTGAATGCGGACAGCTGAATACCCTGCAGCGCAGCGTGATAACGAATGCGATCGAGTTTACTCGACATACGATAAACTCTCGGCACGCTAAATCGAGAGGCGAGCTGCCTTGTGTGCCAGGCAGTTTCGCAAATTACGTCACCTTTTCTTGCTACCCTCAACCAGTTATTTCCGGCGACGAGGGCCTTACCATCG
>DASWBF010000313.1:0-2296 GCA_036390735.1 Mycobacterium sp.
GGCGTGCTTCAAGCTGGTCGACGTCGTACCGGCGCTGCCGAAGACCCGCTCGGGCAAGATTCTGCGAAAAACCATGCGCGGCATCGCGTATGGCAAAGACGAACCGGTGCCGTCGACCATCGAGGACCCCAAGGTGCTCGATCATCTCCGCTCGATCCTGCGTCCGTAACTCCACGACTGTGCGGATTCAGACGCCCACGGCAGCGTGTCCCGTACGAAACCGCACACTCGACGCATTTTCACGGTCCACGCCGGAATGCCAACCACAGCAGGCTAATCCGTGCACTCGACAACATCGTACACGTCGTCGGCGTAGCGGGACCGGATCACCTTCTTGTCGAACTTGCCGACGCTGGTGCGCGGCACCTCGTCGACGAACACCCAGCGTTCGGGTAGCCACCAGCGAACCACCTTGTCGCGCAGGTAATTCCGCAACTGCGGTGCCGTGACGGCTGCGTTCTCCTTGAGCACCACGGCCGCCAACGGCCGCTCCTGCCAACGCTCGTCGGGAACACCGACGACCGCCGCCTCCAGCACGTCGGGGTGTCCCATGAGGTGGTTCTCCAACTCGACCGACGAAATCCATTCGCCGCCCGACTTGATGACGTCCTTGGAGCGGTCTGTCAACGTCACGTAGCCCAGCGAGTCGATGCGCCCGACGTCACCGGTCCGCAACCACCCGTCTGCGAACTTCTCGGCGTCCCGATCGCGGTAGTAGGCGCCGGTGATCCACGGACCCCGAACTTCCAACTCCCCCACCGACTTCCCGTCGTTGGGCAGCACGTTGCCGTCGTCATCGACGATGCGCATCTCGACCCCGAACAGCGGGCGGCCCTGGGTCACCCGGGACTGCCATGCCTCGTCGGCGCTCTTGCCCTGCGGCGGCCGCGCCAGCGACGCGACGGGCGACGTCTCGGTCATGCCCCACAACTGCATCAGCGTCACGCCGAGCTTCTCGTCGTACGTGCGCATCAGCGATTCCGGCACGGCAGAGCCGCCGCAGACGATCAGCCGCAATGACGAGATGTCATGGCCGGGATCGTTTTCCAGGCAGTGCAGCACGTCGTTCCAGATCGTCGGCACCGCGGCCGCGAACGTCGGCCGGCACTCCTCGATCATCTGGACGAGCCGCCGGGCGTGGGCGTAGCAGTCCGGCAACACCAGGTCGGCACCGGCCATCAGCGCGGCGTGCGAAATGCCCCACGCGTTGGCGTGAAACATCGGCACCACCGGCAGCGCACGATCACCTTCGGTTAGGGTCATGCCGTTGGTGCTGCACACCGAGGCGCTGTGTAGATAGGTCGAGCGGTGCCCGTACACCACGCCCTTCGGGTGGCCGGTGGTGCCGCTGGTGTAACACATTGCGGCGGCAGCACGTTCGTCGATGTCGGGCCACGCAAAATCGGTCGGCTGCGCCGCGAGCAGCTCGTCGTAGCGCACCACGTCCTTGCCCGCGGTTTCCAGCACCGCGGTGTCGCCGTCGCCGACCGCAACGACCGTGCGTACCGTCTCCATCCGCGGCAGCACTGCTGCCAACTGCTTGGCCAGCGACGTGTCGACGAGCACCACCGTGTCTTCGGCGTCGTAGGCGATGAACTCGATCTGTTCGTCGGAGAGCCGAATGTTCAAGGTGTGCAACACCGCGCCCATGCACGGGACCGCGAAGTACGCCTCGAGGTGCTCCTGGTTGTTCCACATGAACGTCGCGACCCGGTCGGAAGGGCGAACACCGAGACTGTGCAGGACGTTCGCCAGCTGGGCGACGCGGGCACCGAACTCCCGGTAGTCGATCTGACGGTATCCGTCTTCGGTGGCGGTGATCACGACCCGCTCGCCGTGGATGCTTGTGCCGTGACGCAGGATCGACGTCAGCGTCAGCGGAATGTCTTGCATCGCGCTGTACAACACGCGGCTTTCTCCGATCAGTGGTGACACTCGACCACGTCGTACGCCTGATCGGCGTAGCGTGACCGAATCAGCTTCTTGTCGAACTTGCCGACGCTGGTCTTGGGCACCTCGTCGACGAATGTCCACCGTTCCGGCAGCCACCAACGAGCTACCTTGTCGCACAGAAAGTCCCGCAACTCATGGGCAGTGACGTTGGCGTCCTCCCTGAGGACGATCGCGGCCAACGGCCGCTCCTGCCAGCGATCGTCGGGCACCGCGACGACCGCGGCCTCGAACACGTCCGGATGCGCCATCAGGTGGTTCTCCAGCTCCACCGACGAGATTCACTCGCCCCCGGACTTGATCACATCCTTCGCGCGATCCGTCAGCGTGATGAAGCCGCGCGCGT
>DASWBF010000314.1:0-7371 GCA_036390735.1 Mycobacterium sp.
GAGCGTTCCAGCCACCTCTGCCGAGACTGCATTTTGAACAGCCGAACTTCGACGAGGGGCCTGCCGGAATGCAGTTTCGGCGAAAATCAGGGGAGAGCTCAGCGCTGCGCCTGGCAGTCCGGGCACAGACCGTGCAGCGTCAGCCCGGCCCGGTCGGACAACGTGAACGAGCTGCCCTCGATCGCGTGCTCGAGCGCCGAGCTCAGCCGCTGCGCGGGCACCTCGATGATCGTCCCGCACCTGGTGCACACGGCATGGTGGTGCGGGTTCTCGGCGACTCCGTAGGTCGTAACGCCGCCCTCGACGGCCAGCGCGTGCAGCACGCCCGCCTCGACCAGCGTCGTCACCGTCCGGTACACCGTCGCCACATCCGGGACGTCGGCGTGCCCGGAGTCGAGCAGCCGCTGATGGATCTCGGCCACTGACAGGTGCCCGTGCACCGGCTGCAGCGTCGCCAGCACCGCGATACGCGGCGCGGTCCGCCGCAGCCCGTGCGCCCGCAGCAACTCACCGATCTGCTCCGACGGTTGCGACACGATCACCAGATCAGTGTCCCACCGCCGACCGGGGTGGACCCAAGCGCCGAAACGGTATTCCGCGCGGGAAAGTGCGAGTGAGGGCCACGGTGGCTACCGCCTCGGCGATGGGTAGACGATCCGCTCTTGCGAATCGCTTGCAACAAGGCCTAACGTCAACTCCGTGGTGGCCGACGCACCGCAACGCCCAGTTCGGTGGCTCCCTCGCGCGCGGTCCGCGCTCACCGGCCCTGAATGGTTGCGCCTCTCTTCGATGTTCGGGTTCATCGCGCTGCTGCACCTGATCGGCTGGATCACGCTCGTGGTGTTCGTCGCACCCGAGCACTACAGCGTCGGCGACAAAGCCCTGGGCATCGGCGTCGGCATGACCGCGTACACACTCGGCCTGCGGCACGCGTTCGACGCCGACCACATCGCCGCCATCGACAACACCACCCGCAAGCTGATGGGCGACGGCCAGCGGCCGCTGGGTGTCGGGTTCTTCTTCTCGCTGGGGCACTCGACGGTGGTGTTCGGCCTGGCCGTGCTGTTGTCGGTCGGGGTGAAAGCGATCGTCGGGCCCGTCGAGGACGACTCGTCGGCGTTGCACCACTACACCGGATTGATCGGCACCAGCGTGTCAGGCCTGTTCCTGTACCTGATCGCGGCAATCAACCTGGTGATTCTCGTCGGCATCGTGCGGGTGTTCCTGCGGATGCGCGGCGGGGCCTACGACGAGGCGGCGCTGGAACACCAGTTGAACAACCGTGGCCTGCTCAACAGATTGTTCGGCCGCTTCACCAAGTCGATCACCAAGTCCTGGCACATGTATCCCCTTGGCGTGCTGTTCGGGCTCGGCTTCGACACCGCCACCGAGATCGCACTGCTGGTGCTCGCCGGAACCAGCGCGGTCGCCGGCGTGCCGTGGTACGCGATCCTGTGCCTGCCGGTGTTGTTCGCCGCCGGCATGAGCCTGCTCGACACCATCGACGGCACGTTCATGAACTTCGCCTACGGTTGGGCGTTCTCCAAACCGCTGCGCAAGGTGTACTACAACCTGACGATCACCGGGCTGTCGGTGGCGGTGGCGCTGCTGATCGGCAGCGTCGAACTGCTGGGCCTGTTGGCCGAGCAGCTCGGCCTTTCCGGTGGCGTCTGGGACTGGGTCGCGGGCGTCGACCTCAACGTCGTCGGCTTCGTGATCGTCGGCATGTTCGTGGTGACCTGGGCGGTGGCGCTGTCGGTCTGGCGCTTCGGCCGCATTGAGGAGCGGTGGGCGGTCGCGGCCGACAACTGAGCGTGAGCTGAGCACCGCCGGTGGGGTCGATCGGGTGGGGGCAGGCGAAGTCGGAGCCGCAGGGCCGGCGACATCCGGCTCCGGCGACGACCATCCCGAGGCCATCACGCTCGGGCTGCACGACGCGCCGCCCGCTCACCTGGTGGACGTCATGCCGGCCAACGTGGTGCTCGATTTGGGCTGGGGCAGGCTGGCCTTCGGGCAGACGTTCTCCGACCCCGACGAGCTCGCTGACGTGCTGCGGCGGGAGGGACCGGGCCGCCGCGACATCTGCATGTACGCCCGCGAGGCCCACATCGTCGTCGCCCGCTCCCCTCACGAACTTTTCATCGACCCGAGCCACACCTACCGGTTGCGCTTCTCCGACGAGAGCCTGGACTGGTCGCCGACCGGAATCACCGTGCGGCCGTTGGAAACTCGCGACGACGCCGACGAGATGAACCGGGTGTACGTGCGCTGCGGGATGGTGCCCGCGCGGGTCGACGTGATCTGGGACAACCACGTCAACTCCGACGCGGTCACGTACTTGGTGGCTGTGCGCGACAACGACGGATCCGTCGTCGGCACGGTCACCGGCGTCGACCACGAGCGGCTCTTCGACGATCCCGAACACGGCACCAGCCTGTGGACGCTGGCCGTCGACCCCGCCGCGGGCCTGCCGGGGGTGGGCGAGGCGCTGACCCGCGTGCTCGCCGAGCACTACCGCTCGCAAGGCCGCGCCTACCTGGACCTGTCGGTGGTCCACGACAACGCCGCGGCGATCGCGCTCTACGAAAAGCTCGGGTTCCAGCGCGTCCCGGTGCTGTGCATCAAGCGCAAGAACGCGATCAACGAGCCGCTATTCACGTCGTCGGGGCCGGAGACCGTCGACGACCTCAACCCGTACGCCCGGATCATCGCCGACGAGGCGCTGCGGCGGGGCATCCAGGTCGAGGTGCTCGACGCCGAGACCGGTGAGCTGCGACTCGTCCACGGCGGGCGCAGCGTCATCACCCGCGAGTCGCTGTCGGAGTTCACGTCGGCGGTGGCGATGAGCCGATGCGACGACAAGCGCCGCACCCGGCGCATCGCCGTCGAAACCGGTGTCACGGTGCCGCGCGGGCGGCTGGCCACGTTCGGCGACGACGACCGCGCGGTCCTCGAAGAAGTCGACGACGTCGTCGTCAAGCCCACGCGCGGCGAGCAGGGCAAGGGCATCACGGTCGGGGTCGACGGTCCCGACGAACTCGAGGCCGCTCTCGCGCGGGCCCGCGAGCACTGCCCCGAGGTGCTGATCGAGCAGCGCGCACCCGGCGACGATCTTCGCCTGGTCGTGATCGACGGCAAGGTCGTCGCGGCGGCGATTCGCAGGCCGGCGGAGGTCATCGGGACCGGCCGGCACAGCGTGCGAGACCTGATCGAGGCCGAAAGCCGGCGCCGGGCAGCGGCCACCGGCGGCGAGTCACGCATCCCGCTCGACGACGTGACCGAAGCCACCGTGGCCGAGGCCGGCTGGTCCTGCGACGACGTGCTGCCGGAGGGTATCCGACTACGGGTGCGCCGGACCGCGAACCTGCACCAGGGCGGCACGATTCACGACGTCACTGCGAAAGTCAGCCCGGAGCTGAGCCGGGTGGCGGTGAAGATGGCCGACGCGATCGGCATCCCGGTGACCGGCATCGACTTGCTCGTGCCCGACGTGACTGAGGACGAGTACGTGTTCATCGAGGCGAACGAGCGCCCGGGGCTGGCCAACCACGAGCCTCAGCCCACGGCCGCCGCGTTCATCGACTTTCTGTTCCCGGGGCATCCGCGGCTGCCGCAGGCGTGGACTCCGGAATCGCCGCGGCCGTAACCGTCTACCAGGTGCTGGTGCGCAGCACGATCTCGGCGGCCAGCTGCGCGGTCGACTCCTGGGCGTTGCGCCGGCCCAGCATCTCGACCAGCCGGAAGTCGCCGTAGACGTAGCGCTGGCTGGCCCGGGCGACCGCGCGGGCGGCCGGTGTGCTCACCAACGCGGTGGTGTTGATCTCCACGGGTGGGCAGTCCCCGTCGCGGACCACGCCGGTCATGTCGGCGACGCACGGGTGGCCGCAGTCGATCACCAGCAGGCCGATGAACCGGTCGAGCTTACTCGCGGCCAGCTCCCAGGCGATTTCGCCGCCGGCCCGGTCGCCGACGAGCATCGCCCACTTCACTTCCAGTGAATCGAGGATGCCGATCACCGACTTGGGGGTCAGCCGCCGGTCCGGCCCGACGACGACCGTGCGCAGCGACGCCGTGTGCAGTCGCTGGCAAACCGCGTCATATGCCGCCGGTGCTTGGTTCGCGGCGCCGAGCATCGTCACCACAGGACCCTTCTCGGGACCTGCCACACTGACCGCTACCGGGAATCCGTCGACGGTGAGCATCGTCGAAGGCACCTGTCGGACGCTACCTGCTTGAGCCGCGGTACCGGGTCGTTTTTGACGATTGGCAGAAGATGTTCAGTTTCAACTGTCCCGGATGCGTTGGGCTTGACGGTCGGCGATCTCGATGAACGTCTGCGGCAGTGACGCTTTCGGCGCAGAGGTTTGACCGTTAGCCAGTTGCGTTGTCGGGAAAGCGATTCCGAACACCGCCATGGTGCCGACGTTCTCGAACGACATGTAGACGCTGCTGTTAACACCTTGTAACTGCATCGTTTGTTGGTATGCCAGCTGTTCTGACCGCGAGGAGGGCAGCTTCGTGGTGGTGATCGGGATCGGCTCGGAGTTACGGTCGAAGTAGGTGTTGAACTGTTGGCAGCGGATCGCTTCGGCTGCGAGCTCGTCGAGGTTGAGCGGTGAGGTGAGTACGGTCATCACGATTCGTGCGCCGTCGTAAATCACGTTGTACTTCGCCGCGCTGCCCGGGCCGCGCTCGGCGTGTGCGGCGATCACTTCAGTGAGCCCGTTGGAGCATCCCTGTGGCACCGACAACATCGGCGACGGCCCGCCGAAGTTGTCCGGCTGACCGGGCTGCTCGACGATGCGGGCGTAGTCGACGCCCGGCGGAAAGTCGGCCTGCGTCAGTACCACCTTGTCCAGCTTCGCCCCCGGCCACGTCGGGGTGCCGCTGATCGTCGTCGCGCAGCCGGCGACCACGGCAGCGGCGGCGATCAGGGCTACCGGCTTCAGCACCCCCACAGGCTACTGACAACGGTCGGTCGCTTCGGCGGGCCCGACTCCAGGAGCTCGCACACCGCGTCGACGTCGAGGTGCGCGGTGAGCAGGTCGGCCAGCGTGTCCAGTTGCGCGTCGCGTCGGGCGGGCACGCTGATGTCGTCCGCGCCGAGGAACCCGTCGCGGCCTGTGGCTCGCGCAGCCTCGGCCAGCCAGTCCCGGCGGAACGCGTCGTTGTCGAACAGGCCGTGCCAGTGCGTCCCGTACACCGCGCCGCGACGGATGCCGACGTTTTCCCACAGCTCCTCGGCACATCGGCTGACCTGGCCGTGGTGGATCTCGTAGCCGGACAGCGGCTTGTCGTGGCTCCGCAGCGTCTTCTCCGGGCAGAACTCGACGTCGGCGTCCAGAAGCGCGAGCCCGTCGACAGTGCCTGCGTGTGTTTCGACGCGGTCGTCGATCTCCCGGCACAGCATCTGAAAACCCCCGCAGATGCCGAGCACCGGCTTGCCTGCTTCGGCGTGGGCGACGACGGCCTCGGCCAGCCCACGCTTACGCAGCCACGCCAGATCGGCGACGGTGGCCTTGCTGCCGGGGATCAGCACGACATCGGCGTCGGCGACCGCGGCCGGGTCGATGCTCCAGCGGACCAGCACCCCCGGCTCGCACGCCAGCGCCTCGACGTCGGTGGAGTTCGACGTGCGGGGCAGTCGGATCGCGGCCACCTTCAGCCAGTCCGTGCCACGCGGAGGTTGCGGGGCGCCGACGACGCGGTTGGTCACCACCGACAGCGAGTCCTCGGTGTCCAGCCACAGCTCGTCGACGTACGGCAGCACGCCGTAGGTGGGGCGACCCGTGAGCTTCTCGAGTTGCTGCAGCCCCGGCTCCAGCAGTGCCGGGTCGCCGCGGAACTTGTTGACCACGAAGCCGGAGATGAGCTGTTGGTCGGCCGGCTCCAGCACGGCGAGCGTGCCGAACAGGTGCGCGAGCAACCCGCCGCGGTCGATGTCACCGACCAGCACGACCGGTATGTGCGCGGCGCGGGCCAGTCCCATGTTCGCCAAATCGGTTGCGCGCAAGTTGATTTCAGCTGGCGACCCCGCGCCCTCACAGATCACGGCGTCGAACTCTTCGCGCAGCGACTCGAGCTCAGCGGTCACGACGGCCATGTGCTGGTCGCGGTGTTTGACGTAGTCACCGGCGCGCACGGTGCCGGCTACGTGGCCGCGAATCACCAGCTGCGAGGTGCGGTCGCTGCCCGGCTTCAGCAGGATCGGGTTGAACCGGACACTGGGTTTCAGCCCGCACGCCCGCGCTTGCATCGCCTGCGCTCGGCCTATCTCGCCGCCCTCGATGGTGACCGCCGAATTGTTGGACATGTTCTGGGCCTTGAACGGCGCCACCCGCACGCCCTTGCGGGCCAACAGCCGGCACAGCCCGGCGACGACCATTGACTTGCCGGCGTCGGAACTGGTGCCGGCGACCAGCAGCGCGCCGCTCATGGATGCGCCGAACGTGCGCCCACTGCGAAAATCCGGCCGCAAAATCGCGGTGGATGCACGTTCGCGAGACCGCTCACAGTTGGGTCAAGATCTCCGCGCCGTCGTCGGTCACCAGTAGCGTGTGCTCGAACTGCGCGGTCCACTTGCGGTCCTTGGTGGCCACCGTCCAGCCGTCGTCCCAGATCTCGTAGTCCAGCGCGCCGAGGTTGATCATCGGCTCGATCGTGAACGTCATGCCGGGCTCGAGCACCGTGGTGACGGACGGCTGGTCGTAGTGCAGCACCACCAGCCCGTTGTGGAACGTAGTGCCGATGCCGTGGCCGGTGAAGTCGCGAACCACGTTGTAGCCGAAGCGGTTTGCATACGACTCGATGACTCGGCCGATCACCGACAGCGAGCGCCCCGGTTTGACGGCCTTGATCGCCCGCATCATCGCCTCGCGGGTGCGCTCGACGAGCAGCCGGTGCTCCAAGGAGACATCACCGGCCAGGAACGTGGCGTTGGTGTCGCCGTGCACACCGTCGATGTAGGCGGTCACGTCGATGTTGACGATGTCGCCGTCCTCGATCACCGTCGAGTCCGGGATGCCGTGGCAGATGATCTCATTCAGCGACGTGCAGCACGCCTTCGGAAAACCCTTGTAGCCCAACGTCGATGGGTACGCCCCGTGGTCGACCATGTACTCGTGCGCGATGCGGTCCAGTTCGTCGGTGGTGACATCGGGTGCGACCGCCTTGCCAGCCTCGGCCAACGCGCCGGCGGCGATGCGGCCGGCGACGCGCATGTTCTCGATCACCTCGGGGGTCTGTACCCACGGCTCGCTGCCCTCGTGCACCGTCGGCTTCCAGGCGTATTCGGGGCGCGGGATCGACGACGGCACCGCGCGCTGAGGTGACAGCACGCCGGAGCGCAGGGCGGAACGGACAGGCATGGCC
>DASWBF010000315.1:0-4313 GCA_036390735.1 Mycobacterium sp.
TGTCGCTTCTTGCCGCATCGTCCGAAGGGGGCGGTGCCGCCCTCGGCCAGGTCATCGGAATGAGCGTCGTGGCTGCGATCGTCTTTGCCGCGATGCTGTGGATCGGCTATCTGCACCGAATGCGACGAATCACGTGGCTGGTGCGCCTTGCCGACGCGTTCGGCCGCCGATTCAAGCGACCACCCTGGGTCGCGCTGCCGACGGCGATATTCATCGCGACGCTGATCTGCGCGCTGTTCGGCTTCATTTGGGACGTCAGCCTCCACATCGGCAAAGGGCGAGACCCGGGTCCGCTCGCCAATCCGGCGCATTACTTCATCTTTTTCGGCCTCTTCCTGTTATTCGTGGCCGGCATGGTCGCGATTGTGCTGCCGTACGACAAACCGGGGCCGGCTGCGGTCAAGATCACCCGCAACTGGTATGCCCCCGTCGGCGGGATCCTGATGGCCGGCTGCGGGATGTACGCACTGCTCGGCTTCCCGCTTGACGACATCTGGCACCGGATCTTCGGCCAGGACGTCACGTTGTGGGGCCCGACGCACCTGATGATGATCGGCGGCGCCGGGTTCTCCACGTTGGCTGTGCTGCTTCTCGAGTACGAGGGCAAGCGGGCGGCTGGTCCCGACGTGCCGCGCGACGGCATCGGCCTGAAGTTCGTCCAATACCTCGCCTTCGGCGGCATCTTGATCGGTCTGTCAGTGTTCCAGATCGAATTCGACTTTGGTGTGCCGCAATTCCGGATGGTGTTCCAGCCGATGTTGATCGCGGCTGCGGCGGCGTTCGGCTTGGTGGCCGCGCGGATGATCCTCGGGCGCGGAGCCGCGATCGCAGCAGCGCTGTTGTCGATTGCCCTACGTGGCGGAGTGGCGTTACTCGTCGGACCGATTTTTGGCGCGCCGATCAATTGGTTTCCGCTGTATCTCGGTCCTGCGATCGTCGTTGAGCTGTTGGCATTGACCCCGTTGTTCAAGCGGCCGATTGTGTTCGGTGCCGTGAGCGGACTCGGTGTCGCCACCGTCGGTATCTGGGTCGAATCGCTGTGGATCGACGCGGTGTACTACTACTCCTGGCCGCCGAGCATGTGGCCGGAGGCGCTGGCGATGGCCGTGCCGGTGGGCGTCCTCGTCGGGGTGTGCGGCGCGATGGCCGGCATGGTGTTGACCGGACAGCGGTTGCCGCGCAAGGCAATCGGCATCAGCGTGGTAGTCGCCACCGTGCTGGTGATCGGGGGCGCGGTCGCCAACGGTCTGCAGTACCAGGTGCCAAAGGAGGCGGTCGTCGCGATCAAGCTGACTGAAGTGTCAAATGTCGACGGCCGCAAAATGGTCCAGGCCGACGTGCGGATCAGTCCGCTTGACCTCGTCAGCTCTCACCCTGAGTGGGTCTCGATCCTCGCGTGGCAGGGTGGCCTGGCCAACGAACGAGGGCTGGTCGTCGACAACTTGCAACGCGTCGGGCCGGGGCAATACCGCTCCACACAACCGATTCCGTTGTGGGGATCGTGGAAGACACTGCTGCGTGTCCACGATGGCAAGACATTGGCCGGCGTGCCGATCTACCTCGCCGCTGATCCAGGGATCGGTAAACCGGCCGAGGGCATCGCTGCTCAGCGGGCGAACGCCAGAGAGATCTTCGGCGCACCGCATTTCCAACAAGAGACCACCATTCTGCAGCGAGAACGCACCAGCGATGCTCCTGCGTGGTTGTGGACAGCAGCCTGCCTGGTGGTGTTGGCCTGCACGCTGACGCTGATCGGCGGTCTGACGTGGGGTGCCGGGCGGATCAACAACAGCGAGACCCCGACCGAAGTAGAGGCGGAAGACCGACCCACGGTCCAGGCTTGATTCGTGCAGCAGCACGTCGATTACGTCGCCCACCACGCGCTGCTGCTCGCCATCCCCGCGTTCGTCCCGGCGATCGCCGTCGTCGGCGTCGTCATCTGGGTTGCGCTGCGGGACAGGCGTACTCCTGACGACGGCACTGAAAGGAACGAGACCTCGGAATGACGGCACGAGCCATCACCGCAATGCTGATCGTCCTCGTTCTTGTTTCCGACTGCGGGGGATCAAAGAACAGTCAGCCGAGTTCGTCAGCGCCACAACAGCATTCCTCACAGCAAGCGGCACGGGCCCTCGTCATCGACATCACGATCAGCGGCGGCAACGCGACTCCCACCATCGGCGAATTCAAAGCGAAAGCCCATGAGCCCATTCAACTCCGGGTGAACGCGGACAGGAGACCTTCGTGCGGCTTGGTGACCCGCTGGGCCGTGGCTGGAATCTCTTCGGGCTCAGCAACGCGGAGGTGTCGTACTTTCTGTCGTCACATCCGTCGGTGTTGGCGACCCTGAAGGTCGCCTGCGTGGTGGCCGGGCACATCGCCGCGGTGGTCGCCGCTCACGACAAGGCGTTGCGGCTTTTGCCGCAAGGCCACCAACTGACCGGGCAATTGGCGATGATGCTTGTTATGGTCGGCTACACGTTCACCGGTCTTTACCTGCTGTTCGGCGGATAACCATGAACAATGTCGTGGTCTGGGTACTCGCTGCAGTCGCCGTCGCCGAAGCGGTCGGCCTTGTGGTGCTGTGGGTGCTGCTCACCAGAACCCGCCGGGATGCCGACACGCTGAGAACTCGCGTCGACGCCCGCCAGCAGCTCATCACCGGCGGCCGCGAGGCGGTCAAGACCGTTTGGCAGACCGCCAATTTGATTCGTAAGGAGGGCTTGGGTGCGGCGATGCGCAGCTCGATCGAAGACCTCGCCGACTGGGCTGAGGTGGAGCGGCCCGATCTCGCAAGGCTGACGCCCGGTGGCAACGTCGTCATCCTGTTCTCCGACATCGAGGAGTCGACCGCGCTGAACGAAAGCATGGGCGACCGGGCCTGGGTGCGGCTTCTCGCCCGCCACGACAAGCTCGTCCGCAAGTGTGTCGACGAGCACGCCGGTCACGTCGTCAAGAGCCAGGGCGACGGGTTCATGGTGGCCTTCGCCCACCCCGCGGAGGCGGTCGCGTGCAGCATCGCCATCCAGCGCGCGTTGGGTAAACGTCCGTCCGCCAATACTATTCGCGTGCGGATCGGAATTCACATGGGCAAGTCGGTGCGGCGCGGGGACGACTTGTTCGGACGCAACGTCGCGATGGCCGCACGGGTCGCTGCCCAGGCCGACGGCGGCGAAGTGCTGATCAGCGAGCCCGTGCGCGACGCGGTGGCCGACGAGGTGGAGCTGGGGCAGCCGCGGGATGTTGAGCTGAAGGGGTTCCGCGGCACACATCGGCTCTATCCGGTGGACCTGGCGGCGTAACCGCCCGGCGGTGCCGCGGGCCGGTCGCGGCACTGTGCGATCGCCTCGGCGGCAACGGGTTTCGTCGGCTTGGCCGGGTTGCGAATTCCGATCGCGGAGACCACACCACCAATCACGAACAGCGTGGCTGCCGCGAGCGTCAGCCGGCGGAAGCTGCCGTAGTCCAGCGCGCCGCCGGCGATCACCCCGGCCAGCGCGACCGCGATCAGCCCCGCGATGCGCGACACCGCGTTGTTGATCGCCGACCCGATGCCGCTCTGCGACGGGTCGACAGCCGCCAGGACAGCCGACGTCAGCGGCGTCACCGTGATCGTCATCCCCAACCCGAAAAGCACTAGCGCGGGCAGCATTTGCCACCAGAAGTCGAAGTGACCCGCCTCGGGTCGCATCAACACGAACCCGGCCGCGGCGATCAGAGGGCCCGACGCCATGAACAGCCGCGGACCGAACCGGGCCGCAAGCGCGCCGACACGGGCGGCAAGCAGAAACGACAGAATCGGCAGCGGCAGCGTCGCGATGCCTGCCTCCGTGGCACCGAACCCGGCCACCTCCTGCAGGAACAGCGACACGATCAGCATCCCGATCGACAGGCCTGCGTAGACGAATGCCGTCGCCAGATTTCCGACGCCGAAGTTGCGGATGCCGAGCAGATGCATCGGCAGCATCGGGTGCGCCGTGCGGAACTCCCACCACACGAATGCAGCCAGGCTTGTCAGCCCGGCCCCCAGCGACGTGGCCACAGCCGGGTGCGAAAGGCCAAGCCGCTGCATCTCTATCAACGCGAACACCGTCGCCGCCAACCCGGCTGCGGCGAGCACCGCGCCCGGCCGATCGACGTGTGAGCCACTGGCATGCGGCTCGTCGGTCGTCAGACCCGTCGACAGCACGAACGTCGCGACCACCGGCACCGCCGACAGGATGAAGATCCACCGCCAGTTCAAGAAGTCGACCGCCAACCCGCCGAGCAGCGGACCTAACACGAACGCCGTTCCGGTCCAAGCGGTCCAGACG
>DASWBF010000316.1:0-4444 GCA_036390735.1 Mycobacterium sp.
GAGTCGGCAATATTCTGCGGCGTGTCGATGACGATGGTGACCACCGGGACGTGACGGCTGAGCTGAAACAGCTTGTCGCCGTGCGGTTCGTGATCACCGTGGAAGCCCCAGATGCCGCGCAGCACGGTCGCGCCTCGCGACGACTTGCGTTGCCGAAGTGCCCGGATCAACGCACGGTGGATGGGTTGGCCGCCGTGCCGCGCCGACTCGGAGGTGTAGACCATCAACTTCTGCCACAAGGCCAGCCCATGCTCGTCGGTGCCGGGCAGCGCGTGCGGTCGCTCCAGCAGTTCGCCGTCACGCTTGCAGACCCGGACCCGTTCGATCGTGATCAGGGGACGCCGCAGCAATCCGCCGAGCTCGGGCAGCACCCGGCCGATCTGCTCGCCGCTGCCGACGGCGATAATCATCATCGGCACGTCGGCGTTGCGGTCGAAGAAACGGGCGCGTTCGCGGTGCCCGTGGGCGGTGCCGTCGACGCCGAGAAACACCGATGCGCCGGCGAGCTGTCGCCGATACATAAGGTCGCACAGAGCGATATAGGCAGGCATACCGTAGGCGCGTTCCTTGCGGCCGACGTAGATGGTCAGTTTGGTGGCTTCGTGCAGCTCTTCGGACAATTCCAGCGTGCCGATGTCGTCGCGCACCAGCCGCGCCCGCTCCAGTGTCACCAGACCGCGCTTCTTGATCGTCAGGAGGGAGTCGAGCAGCTGGTCGATATTGGTTTTGGTGTCCACGGCGATGACGGCAACGGGCGGGTCCTCCGACATACTTAAGAACTGGTCGGTGCGCAGATGGTGTCGCAGCCCGAAACCGGCGATGCCGCGCAACATGATGCTGGTGGCGATTTGTCGTTCGCCGAACAGGTCGAGCATCGCCTCGGCAAGAAAGCGGTCGCCGCTTCGTTGCCGTTCACCGAAGTAAGTTGTCAGCTTGAGGCACTCTTCGTTCACTGGTGTTCTCCGATCAGTTGCTTGGCCGCGGCAGTCATGTGTGTGCGGTGCCATATCCGGCGGTAGTCTGAGCGGCGGCGGTGGGGCTCGCCATAACCGCGCGTCCGCAATGGACGGCCAACGGTCCCTGTGCAGCAGGATCGGTGCTGGCCGAGCCAGCGATGCGGAGGAACTGAAGTGCCGGTGCGGTTTTCGTCGATGTCGGCCGTCGAGATCCTGGATTCTCGTGGTCGGCCGACACTGTGTGTGCGGGCAACGCTTTCCGGCGGGCGTAGGGTGCGCTCGGGGGTGCCGTCCGGGGCGTCGACGGGTAGCCGTGAGGCCGTCGAGCTGCGCGATCACGATGACCGCTTCGGGGGCCGGGGTGTGCTGCGGGCGGTCGCGCACGTCAACGGGCCGATCGCCGAGACCCTGACCGGTCGGTCGTTCGCCTCCTTGGAGCAGGTGGACCAGACCCTGCGCGGGTTGGACGGCACTGCTGACAAGTCGCGGTTGGGCGCGAACGCGATCGTGGGTGTGTCGATGGCGGCCGCGCAAGCGTTCGCAGCGGAGTCGGGTGAGCCGTTGTGGCGGTGGCTGACCCCGTCCGGGGTGATCCCGCGGCTGCCGGTGCCGCACTTCAACGTGGTGAACGGAGGTGCGCACGCACCCAACGACCTCGATTTCCAGGAGTTCATGATCGCCCCGCTCGGGGCGCCGTCGCTGCCCGATGCCGTCCGCGCCGGCGCGGAGGTGTATGCCCGACTGCGCGCGGAGCTGGCCGATCGCCACTTCGCGACGGGTTTGGGCGACGAAGGCGGCTTCGCACCCGAGATTGATTGCCCGGAAGATGTTTTGGCGTTGCTGACGAAGTCTATTCTCGACGCAGGATACATACCTGGCCGTGACGGCGTGGCGATAGCGCTGGATCCGGCGGCCAGCGAATTCCACCGCGACGGCCGCTACCACGTGAATGGTGAATCGCTGTCCAGCAATGATCTGATCGAGCGGTACGCGCGGATCGTCAGCGACTTTCCGGTCTGGAGCATCGAGGACGGCCTGGGGGAGACCGATACGGTGGGTTGGCAGAAGCTGACCGCGGCATTGGGTGAGCGGGTGCAACTGGTCGGTGACGACAACTTCGTGACCAACCCCGATTTGATCGCGTTCGCCGTGCGCGCGGGCATCGGCAACGCCGCGTTGATCAAGGTCAACCAGGTCGGCACTGTCTCGGAAACGCTTGCGGCGCTTCGGGTGTGCCGGGACGCCGGCTACGGGGCGATGGTTTCGCATCGCTCCGGGGAAACCGACGATACGTTCATCGCGGACCTGGCGGTCGGGTCGGGATGCGGCCAGATCAAGGCGGGTGCCCCGGCGCGCGGCGAGCGCGTCGCGAAGTACAACCGGCTTCTCGAAATCGCCGACGCCAAACGCGATATGTCGTTCGGGTTGCCGCCTGCACACCATTGACCCGCCCAACCCGTCGTCAGGAGGTCGCGATGACCACGGCGACCAACCTACCCCGCTCCGCCGCTGTCCTTGCCGTTCCCACCGCAATGGGTAAGTGAAACCATCGTGACGAGCGCCGTCCGGCGGCGCGACCGTGGCGATCGGTGCCCGCGCGGCCTGAACGAAATAGTTCACTCAGCACATGAGACGCCCCGCCGATAAGCACTGCGTCACCCTGCTCGTCGTCGTGCCCAGCTGACCTGTCGAGTAAACAGGCGTTTCGTGTTCTTCGAAAAACTCTCGTGCCCCTCTTGGTCGGCGCGGCGGGCAACCTAGCTTCTTCGTGGAAGGAGATCTTATGAGGGATTGAACGCGATGGCCTGAACGAACATGGCGAAGCGATCACGCCAACGCGGGAAGCTCGCGGCCTGGCCGGGCTTCAGGCGGTGGGTCGGCGGCCACTAGCGGCGCTTCCCGGTTAGGCCGCCATGGCCGGTCTTTGACCGGCACTCGATAGGCTGCCGACCCGTCATCCGGCACCGGCTACCACCCCATGGACCCTGGGATTCCCTTGAAGGGACCGACGACCCAGCTCGTTATCCAGCCGCCGTAGAAGCCGCCCGGCTGCGGAACGACCTTCTCGCCGTTGACGGTGCAGCGGTCAACGAGCGCGGCCATCACGGCGACCGCGCCAGCGATCGGCTCGAACCCTGGGCTGGGGTTGAGGTAGCTCCAGGCCGCTTTCGGCGCAACCTGCTTCTCGGTCACCAGGTCGTAGTAGCTCGCCCGGCCCTTCCATTCGCACCACGACGACCCCGAGGTCTCGCGCAGCACCCCCCCGGCGAGGAAGGCATCGCGGGGTAGGTAAGACGTCGGCGGGAGGCTGGTCTCCAGCACGCGCCATGCGCGGGTGGTCGAGGCGATGGTCTTGCCGCCCAGCTCCACGGTGATCGAGCCGACGAACCTCTCAAGTCGCGGCGGGCGCGGGTAATCCCACACCGACTCCTGCCCGGCAGCAGGTTTGTCCGGCTTTGGCCGGATCGTCACACCCAACTCCTCACGGTCACTTTCACAGCATCGTGCCAAGCATTACCGACGCAAGACGCTGACGGCGGCGCGGGCATGCCAGGGCTCTGATTCTGACGTCGTCATCGGACCGAGTCGACATGGCTCCGTAAGGAACGGAGTTGAGCCGAAGTCCCGAGGGCGATCGGGATCGTGTCGGGATCCAGGCGCGTGTCCGGAGCCGGGTTCGTGATGAACTGGCCACTCGCGGTCCTTATGGCCAGCACCAGCGCCCCGGTCGTCGACCCGAGCGCCGTATCGGCCAAGCACCGACCGACCAGAGGCGAGGCGGGAGTGATCTTGATTTCCTCGATTCGGTAATCGAGAGTCTCGTCGTGCATGACGACGTCGAGGAACTCGGCCACGTGAGGCTGCAACGCAAACGCCGCCATCCGCCGCCCGCCGATCAGTTGCGGATTGACGGCCCGGTTGGCGCCGGCCCGCAACAATTTGGACTTCGACTCCTCCGTGCGGGCACGGGCGATGATGACGAGATCGGGTCGCAACGCTCGACTGGACAAGGTCACGTAAACGTTGTCCGCATCGGTGTTCAGCGCCGCGATCAGCGCATGGGCGTGCCCGATGCCGGCGGCCTCCAGGATGCTGTCGTCGGTGACATCGCCCAGCACCGTCGGATAGTCGACACCCTGCAGGCGGGCGGGGTCTCGGTCGACGACGACGACCTGTTTGCCGAGCGCGTCGAGATACAGCACGCTGGCCCGACCAACGCGGCCCCATCCGCAGATGATGAAATGACCAGTCATCCTGCCTATCTGCCGCTCCATCCGCCGCCTCCCCACTTGCTGGCGTAGGTGCCCCTCGATGAGCGCTTCGAGGAGGACCCCGAACATGTACAGCGCGGTTCCCACACCCACGAGGATCAGCGCGATCGTGAAGAACTCGCCCACCGTGGACAGCGGGTGAACCTCGCGGAAACCTACCGTCGTGATCGTCGTGACCGTCTGGTACAGCGCTTCGACAAATCCGAACCCGAGGAT
>DASWBF010000317.1:0-2480 GCA_036390735.1 Mycobacterium sp.
ACGTCAACATCGTCGATGCTGTCGGCCCCCGCGCACATCGCCGCGATCACCGTGGCCGGTTTCGGCGCCGGGTTCGCTGACCCGGACTTGATCCGCGGTTTGCCGATATGGAACCTTCTCGGCCAGCAGCGCAGGCAGGGCGGTCTGGTCAGCCAGCGTCATCACCGGCACCAGCCCGCGGCACACGACACGAGGTTGCCGTCATCGAACACGGCCGAATCAGCCATAAAGTTGTGCGACACTTGCACCGGAAGTGCCTTTCGTGGGCTGGTCAGATTGTTGTGTGGTAACTCCAATCATCCCAGCTCACAGGGCACTTTCCTCACATCAACACCCCATGGCCATCAACACCCGTCGGTGGATCGAGGCTAAGCCGCGCACCTACCTTGCGTCGCCCGGCGGTGAACCGTAGTTGCTGGCGTGTCGTGTACTTGTCAAGCGGCGACGCAAGGTAGGTGGAATACATGGCAAGGCAGTACCGGGTGGTCGACCACATCGTCGAGCATCTCGCCGCCATCGGGGTCAGCCACATCTTCGGCGTGGACGGCGCCAACATCGAAGACCTTTACGACGCGGCGCATTTCCGGCCCGACATTACCGCGGTGCTGGCCAAGCACGAGTTCTCCGCCGCGACCATGGCCGACTGCTACAGCCGGAGCGGCGCGGGACTCGGGGTGGTCGCGGCCACCTCGGGTGGCGGCTCGCTGAACGTGGTGCCCGGCCTGGGGGAGGCGCTGGCCAGCCGGGTGCCGGTGCTGGCATTGATCGGTCAGCCGCCGACCGCGCTCGACGGCCGCGGAAGCTTCCAGGACACCAGCGGCCGCAACGGTTCGCTGAACGCCGAGGCGCTGTTCTCCGCGGTGTCGCTGCATTGCCAGCGGGTCACCTCGCCCGCCGACGTCACGCCCGCATTGACGCGTGCGATCGCGGCCGCCCGCTGCGGCGGCCCTGCGGTTCTATTGCTGCCCAAGGACATTCAGCAGGGCAAGGTCAACTGCACCGCGGTAGGCGATGCCGGCCCGTGGCGCAATCAGATCGGTGATCCGCATCCCATCGCTCGGGCGCTGCGCCGCGCGGTCGGGCCCGTCACGATCATCGCCGGTGAGCAGGTGGCCCGTGACGGTGTCCGCGCCGAACTCGAACAGCTTCGTGCCGTGCTGCGGGCTCGGATCGCCACCGTGCCCGACGCCAAGGACACGGCGGGGACGCCAGGCCTCGGCTCGTCGTCCGCGCTGGGTGTGACGGGCGTGATGGGTCACCCGGGCGTGGCCGAGGCGGTGGCCGGCAGCGGGCTGTGCCTGCTCGTCGGCACTCGGCTGCCGATCACTGCGCGCACCGGGTTGGACGAGGCGCTCGCCTCGGTGCCGACCGTGTCGCTGGGCTCGGCCGCGCCGTACGTTCCATGCACCCACGTGCACACCGGCGACCTGCGCGGCTCGTTGACGTTGCTCACGCTGGCGCTGACGGGTTCCCGCCGGCCGTCCGGAATCCGTGTACCCGACGCGGTTGCGCGCACCGAACTGGCGCCACCGCCGTTCGACGGGCCTGGGGTTCGCTACCGCGACGCGATGGCCGTGCTGGATTCGGTGCTGCCCGACGGGGCGGACATCGTCGTCGACGCGGGCAATACCGGCGCGGCCGCGATCCATTATCTACCGGTGCGCCGCAGCGGCCGTTTCGTCGTGGCGCTCGGGATGGGTGGCATGGGCTACAGCTTCGGCGCGGGGGTCGGCATGGCGTTTGGCCGCGCAAGGCGGACCGTCGTGATCGCCGGCGACGGCGCATTCTTCATGCACGGCACGGAGATTCACACCGCGCTGCAGTACGGGCTGCCGGTGACGTTCGTGTTGTTCAACAACAACGCGCACGCGATGTGCGTGACCCGCGAGCAGCTGTTCTACGACGATCTGTACAGCTACAACCGCTTTGATCCGGCCAACCTCGGCGCCGGGCTGGCCGCGATGTTCCCCGGGTTGGCATCGGTCGACGTGCGCGACGTCGGCGACTTGCCTGATGCGATGCGCATGGCGCTGGCCGCAGACGGGCCATCGGTGGTGAGCATCGAATGCGCGGCTGACGAGATACCGCCGTTCGCGCCGTTTCTCGGCAACGCCGTCGCGAAAACCCAAGGCTTGAACAATCATCCGATGACAAAGGAGAATCCCAGCGATGTCGTTGCCCGCGCTTGAAGACATCACCGAGCCGATCGAAGGTCTGATCCGCATCGAGACGAGCTCCAAGGAGCAGGCCACTCCGCTGATCATGGAGCAGATGCGGTCGGTCTATCCGCACGACATGGTGTTCGGCGAGTACTGCACCGTCAACGACTACATCGAGTGCCCACCCGACGAACTGTTCGACTACATGGCCGACACCCGCAGTCTCGAGGAGTGGACGTACAGCCTGCGTGGGTTCGCGCCCACCGAGGAACCTGGTTTGTGGGTCGCGCACGACAAGCTTGGCAGCCCGGACGGAAAGCG
>DASWBF010000318.1:0-1565 GCA_036390735.1 Mycobacterium sp.
GCCGGAAAACATCAGCGGAAACGCGTAGATTGCCGCCCCCGCCGTGCGGAGCTACGACCCCTCACCGCGCGCATTTACGCGTTCTGACCGATGGTCTTGCGCCGACGACATCGGATAGTCGGATTGTTCCGACCGGAGGGGACCACCATGACCGTCGACACCGATCGCTCGGGTAGCCCGAGCGTGTTTGATGCCGGGCTGCCGACCATCGCGTATGAGGACGGCCAGAACCCCGACGACGCGCACCGGCTGATCCGGCAGGCACGACAGCAGGCGCCGATCGCGGTGGGGCCGCACGGGCCGCAGGTGCTGACCTACGACCTGGTGCGCACCGTGCTGCGCGATCCCCGGTTTCGCATCCCGCACGGGCTCGGTCTCAAGGCACAAGGCATCACCTCAGGTCCGCTGTGGGACAGGGTCATTAAGGGCCTGTTGAGCCTCGACGGTGCCGAACACCACCGGCTGCGCCGCCTCGTATCCAAAGCGTTCACCCCCCGGGCTGTCGCACGGCTGCGCACGACGATCGTCGAGGTCATCGGCGATCTGGTGGATCCGCTGATTGGCGCGGGCCGCTGCGACGTGGTCGCCGACATTGCCAGGCAATACCCGATTCCGATCATCTGCGCGCTGCTCGGCGCACCCCGCAAAGACTGGCAACTGTTCTCGGACTGGACCGACGACATCTTCAAGCTCTTCAGCTGGAACGTCGTCAACGATGCGCCCGTCATCCTGGCCGCCCGGGAGGCGCTCGACGCCTACCTCGACGACATGATCGCTCACCGGCGCCACGCCCTCACCGACGACCTGATCTCCGAGCTGATCCGTGCCGAGGACGACGGCGACCGCCTCACGCACGACGAACTACTCATGCTCGCCGCCGCCCTGCTCACCGCCGGCACCGACACCACCCGCAATCAACTGGCCGCCGCGGTGCAAGTCCTGTGCGACCACCCCGACCAGTGGGCGCTGCTTGCCGAGCATCCCGAACTCGCACCAAACGCGGTCGAGGAGACCATGCGCCACTCCCCCGTCGTCTTCGCCACCTTGCGCGTAGCCGTCGACGACGTCGAGCTTGGCGGGGTCCTCATCCCGGCCGGCACGCTGGTTATCGCCAACACCGGCGCCGCCAACCGCGACCCCGCCGTCTACGCTGACCCCGACCGCCTCGACATCACCCGCGAGGCCCCGCCAGCCATGCTGACCTTCGGCGGCGGCGTCCACTACTGCCTGGGTTCCCACCTCGCCAGACTCGAACTCGCCGAAGCGTTGACCGTCATCACGCGTCGAATGCCCAACCCGCGCCGCACCGGCCCCGCACCCTGGAAGCCACTAACCGGGATGAGCGGCCCGACAACCCTACCCATCGAGTTCGACCCCGACCACTGAACCATGGGGATCACCCCGGGAATGTAGGAGCCACGACAACCAATGCAGGCCTAACTTCGTGGCAGCCCGGCGACGGGGCAGCAGCTTCCTCTCCCGTTGAGGCAACTCGCGTCCAGGCATGGCATTGAGGCGCCCGTTTTGGGATCCGCCCGCGGGCACTGTTGTGGTCAGCGTCGACG
>DASWBF010000319.1:0-2645 GCA_036390735.1 Mycobacterium sp.
ATCACCGAACACCGAGCGGTTGGCCAGGAACGCGGTCGGGTCCTCGCGTTGCGTCCGGGCGATCGGAACCAGCGAGTCGGCCAGCCGGTCAACGACCTCGATCGGCTCGCCATTCTCGTCGACGCCCTCCGCATAGCGCGCCCAGCTCGCGACAGTGGCCGCAGCAAGCCGCACCGGGCGGTCGGCGCGCAGATTGTCGTTGACCACGGGAAGCAGCCACTTCGGGATCCGGTCAGACGACTCGGCGCACAGCCGGGCGACCGTGTCGCGGACGTACGCGTTGGCGAACCGTTCGAGCAGCGTGCGCTTGTAGTCGTCGAGGTCGATGCCCGGCACCGGCCGCAGCGTCGGCGTCGCCTCGGAATCCATGTAGCGGCGCAGGAACTCGGCGATCAGCCGGTCCTGGGCAGCCTCGTGCACCAGCCGGTACCCGGCGAGATAGGCGAAATAACAGCGGCCTTGGTGGCTGGCGTTGAGCAGGCGCAGCTTCATCATCTCGTACGGCGCGACGTCGTCGACCAGCTGCACGCCGGCCTCTTCCAGCGGCGGCCGGCAGTCGCCGAAGTCGTCCTCGAGCACCCACGACGTGAACGGCTCGGTGGCCACCGGCCATGCGTCGGTGACACCGAAGTCTGCCTCCAGCGCCTCGATGACATCGGGTGTGGTGACAGGGGTGATGCGGTCGACCATCGAGTTCGGGAACCGGGTGTTCTCGCGCATCCACTGTGCGAGAGCCGGATCGGACATCTCGGCGAACGCGGTGAACGCGCGACGCGCGACGTTGCCGTTCTCGACGATGTTGTCGCACGAGACGATCGTCGGGGACGGCAGCCCGCGGTCCCGGCGTCTGGTCATCGCGGCGGCGACCAGACCGAACACGGTGACGGGCGGTTCGCCGCCGCGCAAGTCGTGCTGGACGTCGGGGTTGTCCGTGTCGAACTCACCGTCGTCGTCGCGGATGTTGTATCCGCCCTCGGTGACGGTGAGCGAGATGATCCGGGTGGTCGGAGCGGCGAGCAGCCCGATCACCGCCTCGGGATCGTCTGGAGCGTAACGGAAGTCGACGATCGATCCGATGACCTGAGGATCGCGGGTGCCGTCGGGGTTCTCCACTATCAACGTGTACATCCCGTCCTGGCCGAGCAACGCGTCTCGCATCCGCTTGTCGCCCGGCATCACCCCGATCCCGCAGATCCCCCATCCGGCGGCCAGCCCTGTGTTCAGGAGCCGATCGACGTACATCGCCTGGTGCGCGCGGTGGAATCCGCCGACCCCGAAATGCGCGATCCCGACCAGGACGGCACGACGGTCGTATGCGGGAACCTGAATGGTCAACTGCGGCAACGCGTTCTGACTGAGTTTCACGACGAACCTCCACTTCTTGCTCTTCGCCCAAGAGGCTCATCGACCTCCACCACCGACTTGATGTTGCCTGGCACACGGTCGGATTCGAGGGCTTCGGCGGTCTTTTCCAACGGATACCGTGCGGTGACCATCGCGTCGAGGTCCACCCGACCCAACCGCACCAGTTCGATGGCGGTTTCCCACGTGTTCGCATACCGAAACACACCGGTCAGCGTCAGCTCACGGTTCTGAATGAGTTGCACCGGGAGCTCCATCGTCGGAGTTCCCATGCCGACTAAGACGGCTCGCCCTGCCGGCCGCACCGCCCACAGTCCGGTGGTGACGGCCGCGGCTGCGCCCGACGCGTCGATGAACGCATCCACCCCTAGGTGTGCCACGTCGTCGACCCGGGGGTCCAGCGCTGCAGTGGCGCCGAATTGCCCCGCGAGCTCGCGCCGGCGTTCGTCGAGATCGGTGACGACGATCTCGGTGGCGCCGAACGCCTGGGCCACCTGGACCGCCATGATGCCGATCGGGCCGGCGCCGGCAACCAGCACGCGCGACCCACCCGAGACCGCGGCCTGGCCGATCGCTGCGATACCGACAGACAGCGGCTCACACAACGCCGCGGCGGTATCCGACATCGAATCGGGCACCGGGTGCGCGAACGCCGCGCCGATGGTGACGTACTCGCAGAGCGCACCGTCGACGGGTGGGGTGGCGAAGAACCGCATGTGCGGGCACAGGTTGTAGTGGCCGCGCCGGGTTTCGTCGCTCGACGGGTCCGGGCGCTGCGGCTCGATCGAAACACGTTGCCCGATACGTTCTTTCGGCACACCTGGCCCGACCGCGACGATGGCGCCGGCCGCTTCGTGGCCCAGGATCAGCGGTGACTCGACGACGTACTCGCCGATTCGTCCTTCGCGGTAGTAGTGCGTGTCGGAGCCGCACACCCCGACGTCGCTGACCCGGATCAACACGTCGCCGACGTCAGGCTCAGGGACGCGACGCTCTTCGACTTCGATGCTGCCCGGATGCGTGAGCACCGCTGCGCGCATCGTGGAAGGGAGTGTTGTCTGCGTCACATTTCCATGCTAGCGTGGTGAGCATCTCAGCGCACCCCTGAGCATTTGCTCATCAGTGCACGCAGGAGAGGACGCGATGGCGGGGCTGGACGGACACACGATGACGCCCGCCCCGGCTGCCGCGCCGAGGGCATCCGACGACTTGCGGCTTGCCCTGCGCGCGGCGACGTTGTACTACGTCGACGGACTCACGCAAGCGGAAGTGGCTGTCCGACT
>DASWBF010000320.1:0-5297 GCA_036390735.1 Mycobacterium sp.
GGCGCCGCGCACGTGGCAGGAACTCGACGACCCCGATCTGCGGCATCTGCGCTTCGACGAGGTGCTCGCACGCGTCGCCAAGGACGGCGACCTGTTGACACCGTTGGACGCCGACATCGCCGGCAACGACCGGCTGACGAAGTACCGCAGCATACGTGACGCGTCGAAAACACCTGAGCCGGTGCCTATTTCGGCGCCCAAGCCGGGAAACAACAACCGGTTCGTCATCCAGGAACACCACGCCCGTCGCCTGCACTACGACCTGCGGCTCGAGCGCGACGGCGTGCTCGTCAGCTGGGCGGTGCCCAAGAACCTGCCCGACACCCCGTCGGTGAACCACCTCGCCGTGCACACCGAGGACCATCCGCTGGAGTACCTGACGTTCGAGGCGACGATCCCCAAAGGGGAGTACGGCGCCGGCAAGATGGTTATCTGGGACACCGGCACCTACGAGGCCGAGAAGTTCCGCGTCGACGAAGTCATCGTGACACTTCACGGTCGGCGAATCTCGGGGCGCTACGCGCTGATTCAGACCAAGGGCGACCAATGGCTCGCACATCGGATGAAGGAGCAGGAGTCGCCGACCGTCAGGGACTTGGCGCCGATGTTGGCCACGCTGGGCTCGGTCGAGCGGCTGACGCACACCGACTGGGCGTTCGAGGGCAAGTTCGACGGGTACCGGCTGCTGCTGGAAGCCGACCACGGACGGATGTGCCTGCAGTCACGCAGCGGCCGCGACGTCACCGGAGAATATCCGAGGCTGCAAGGGGTGGTGGACGCGCTGGCCGAACACCACGCGATTCTCGACGGCGAAGTCGTCGCACTCGACAACTCCGGTGTGCCGAGCTTCAGCGAGATGCAGAACCGGGCGCGCGCGACCAGGATCGAGTTCTGGGCGTTCGACGTGCTTCAGCTCGACGGCAGGTCGCTGCTACGGGCTCGCTATCGCGACCGGAGGCGAGTGCTGGAGGCATTGGCCGCCGAACGCGACGAGCTGATCGTCCCCGAGCTGCTGTCCGGTGACGGGCCCGACGCGTCGGCGTACTCCCGCAAGCGTGGCTGGGAGGGGGTGGTGGCTAAGCGGTGGGACTCCACCTATCAGCCGGGGCGGCGCTCGCGGTCGTGGATCAAGGACAAGAACTGGAACACCCAGGAGGTGGTGATCGGCGGCTGGCGGGAAGGCGCTGGGGGGCGGACAAGTCAGATCGGCGCGTTGATGATGGGCATCCCCGAGAAGGGCGGGTTGCGGTTCGTCGGCCGCGTCGGTACCGGCTTCACCGAGAAGGAGCTTGGTCGGCTCAAGGACATCCTCGCTCCGCTGCGGACTGACGAATCTCCTTTCACCGCACCACTTTCCCGGCAGGATGCCAAAGGCGTGACGTTCGTGAAGCCGGAGCTGGTCGGCGAGGTCCGCTACGGCGAATGGACCGGCGACGGACGCCTGCGCCACCCCAGCTGGCGTGGCCTGCGACCCGACAAGACCCCGGCGGACGTCGAAGTCGAGCAGCCGGTCTCGACGTAGTCTCCGAGTCCCGTCCAGATACCTTGCAATTCCCCGAGACTCAAACCTCTGCGGCCCTCGCGGCGTGTCGCCGCAGACGTTTCAGTGTCGGCGACGGCGGCGACGGCGGCTAGCCGGTCACTTTGGCGATGACGCGCTCGGCGAACTTCTCGAGCTTATGGATCTTCTTGCCCAGTGCCTCGGTGTCAGGGCCCATGATGTAGGGCACCCGGAAGCCGACGATCACGTCGGTGACGCCCTTGTCCTCGAGCCGCTTGACCCCGTCGACCGTGAACCCGTCAGCCGAGATGACGTGAATCTCGAACGGTCCGGACCGATCCGTTTCAGAGCGAAACTGCCTGAGCCGCAACAGGAGCCGATCCAGTTCCTCCGGAGGGCCGCCGCCGTGCATCCAGCCGTCGCAGCGGGCGGCGCGGCGCAGCGCGGCGTCGGCGTGCCCGCCGATCAGGATCGGGATCGGCTGCGTCGGTGCCGGCGTCATCCTGGTCTTGGGGATGTCGTAGAACTCGCCGTGGAACTCGAAGTAGTCGCCGGACGTCAGCCCTCGGATGATCTCGATGCATTCGTCCATCCGCTCGCCGCGCTTGGCGAACGGGACGCCCATCAACTCGTAGTCCTCCGGCCATGGGCTGGTGCCGACGCCGAGCCCCAGCCGGTTGCCGAACAGCGCGGCCAGCGAGCCGGCCTGCTTGGCGACCAGCGCCGGCGGGCGGATCGGCAACTTGAGCACGAAGAAGTTGAACCGCAGCGACGTGGTGACCGCGCACAGCGCGCCGGCCATCACGAAGGCTTCGATGAACGCCTTGCCGTCAAGAAACTCGCGACTGCCGTCGGGTGTGTACGGGTAGGTGGAGTCCGACTCGAGCGGGTAGGCGATGCTGTCCGGGATCGTCATTCCGTCGTAGCCGGCGGCTTCGGCGGCCTTGGCCAGCGGGATGTAGAACGTGGGGTCGGTCATGGCCTCCGCGTACGTGAAGCGCACCGCGTCCTCCTCACGACAGCATCCGGTGCCGTTGCCAGTGTGTGAGCGTAGCGTCGGTTCACCAAGCCAACCCGAGACTTCATCGGCCAAGCTAAGGGCATGATCATCGGCGACGCGAATCACCCGCCGCGATGACGAGCCCGTCGCACCGCGCCAATCAGGGGACTCCGGCCGCCGAGCGAGCCGAGTTGGCGCGCATGCGCGCCGAAGAACTCAAGGTGCGTCGCGGTGGGCTGATCAAGCCGGGCCGCCGACGCCTCGATCGCTTCCGCCGTCGACGGGTACACCGGCACGTATCGCGTGATGCCGTTGCGCTCGATGATTTTTCGGCCTTCCGGGTGCGAGCACACCAGCAGGATCGGGACGTCCGGCCACATTTCGACGTGCCAGCGCGCGCTGGTGAACACCGCCCACGCCGACGGAGAGGGGACGGTCAACGGGCTGACGTCGATCACCACCGCCCGCGGTTCGTCGAGCGCGGCCTTGATTATCTGATCACGCAACGGGAGATACGTTGTGCTGTTGAGGATCCCGTCGACATTCAGCAGCCGTGTTCCCGCGGTCTCCGCGACCGAGACGACCAATTTCTCCAGGCGATCAGCCGGCACCGCGCTCACCTGTTTCGCTGTCGGCCTCCATGAGGCGTTCCCCCAGCACCTTCACGGCGCGTTCGGTTTCGTCGGCGACGGCGCCGTACCTTTCGCCAAGGACCCCGGGGCCGAAGTTGTCGGCCATCCTGCGCGCCAGTTTGGCCTTCTCCTGCAGGCTGCGCAGCGCGATCCACAGCGCGCTGTCGACGTCCTCGTCGCGCGCCCGAAGCAGTGCCTCTCCCGTCCAGGCATGCCCTGTCTGGCACCGGAAGTTGCGGAATTGCCCTCCGCGACCGATTGCAGGGAACCGTTGCAGTCCGGGCACACGTACCCCGACGGCGGACCGAGGTCCTCGGTGTCGAAGGACGTCGAGAACCGCTTCGCGCGCGCGATGCGATTTTCCAACTCCATGTTGGCGTCGCGTCCCACCGGCTCATCCTCGGGTGGGCGATCGACAAGCTGCATGCGCAGCTGACCCGCTCCTGCCGCGGTGACTTGGTGATCGACCACGCCCGCTTCGACGGCGTTGAGCGGCATCGCCGCGTACAGCGCGTCGTTGGGATGTTGGACGAGGGTGACGCCACCGCGGGAGCGGATCGCCGCCGCTCCGAGCACTCCATCATCGAGCACCCCGGACAGCAGCAACCCGATCGCTCGCGGGCCGTAGGCCAGTGCCGCGGACCGGAACAGGGCGTTGATGGCCGGCCGATAGCCGTTCTCCGTAGGTCCGGCGGACAACACGGCGCGGTGGTCTTCGATCAGAAGGTGATGGTCCGGCACGGCGACGTGGATCTGTCCCGGTTTCAGTCGCATGCCGTCAACCGCAGAACACGCGGGCAGGGGTCCACTGCGGTCGAGAATCTTCGCCAGCACGCTGGGTGCGCCAGGTGGCATGTGCAAGACGACGACGACCGCAAAAGGAAAGTCGCACGGCATGCCTGCGGCCATGTTGGTGAGCGCCTCGACCCCGCCGGCTGAGGCGCCGACCGCTACGATTCCGCGCGGTTCGTTGTTCGCACTGTTCGTCTCGGGCCCCATTTCGGTGCGGGTACCCAGCGATCTGTTGGGCAACCCGGTTGTGGTCCCACGAGAACTGATCCCGAACGCGTGGCGCCTCGGAGACTACGCTTCTTCAGCAGCTTCTCCTCGGCGCATACTCGCGTATGTGACTCCGCTGCAGCGCTATATCGCCGAAGAAATCGCCACCGATCACGTCGACGGGCTGCTGTCACGACGGGAAGCCCTGCGCCGCCTCGCGCTTCTCGGCCTGAGCGCGGGTGCCGCCAGCGCGTTGATCGCGGCCTGCGGTGCGGGTGGCAAGAGGGACTCGACGAGCGCGACCACCGGAACGGAGGCGGTCACCTCGGCGCCGCCCGGGATGGATCGGGCATTGCCCACTTCGCCCGTGACATGGGCGGGTCCGAACGGCGAGCTGCAGGGCGCGTGGGCTGCTGCGGCCGAGCCTCGCGGCGGCGTGTTGGTCATCCACGAGAACAAGGGGCTCAACGACTGGGTCCGTTCGGTGGCCGGTCGGTTCGCCGGCGTCGGGTATTCGGCGTTGGCGATCGATCTGCTGTCCGAGGAAGGCGGGACAGGCAAGTTCACGGATCCGGCGGAGGCGACCGCAGCGCTGGGCAAGGTGTCCCCGGACCGATTCGTCGCCGACCTCAAGTCGGGTGTCGGCGAGCTGCAGCGACGGGTTGCGGGGGCCAAGGTTGCCGCCGTCGGGTTCTGCTTCGGCGGCGGGATGGTGTGGCAACTGCTGGCGTCGGGTGAGCCGTCGTTGGCTGCCGCGGTGCCGTTCTACGGACCGCTGCCCGACAATCCGGACTTCTCCGGCTCCAAGGCGGCGGTGCTGGCCATCTACGGTGCCCTGGACGCTCGGGTGAACGCGTCGAAGGACGCTGCGGTCGCGGCGCTTCAGCGTGCGGGGCTGGTTCACGACGTGTACGTCGCCCCGGATGCCGACCACGCGTTCTTCAACGACACCGGCTCGCGGTACAACCCGGCCGCTGCGGCCGAAGCGTGGGGGCGAGTGCTCGACTGGTTCGGTCGTTACGTGACTTCGTAAGGCGGAGCTCCGATTCCGGCGATCGAGTAGCTGCCCCACGGCGTCTGCTCGGTGATCTTGGCCTGTGCTGTGAGCGTGTCGGTGGTGATCGTGACGGGCCGTTTCGGCAACTCGACTTGTGCGCCGAAAACC
>DASWBF010000321.1:0-15704 GCA_036390735.1 Mycobacterium sp.
CTGAATCCGCTTGGCCATCGACCCCGGGAAGCGGTGCACCGCAGGACGTTCCGAGCACAGCGCAGCGAACTTCTCCGGGTCGTAGTCGGCGATGAGCCGGGCGTCGATGCCGCCGATGCGGTCGGCGATTTTCTTCGGGCCAGCGAATGCCGTCTCCATCGGCACCTGCTGATCGAGCAGCATGCCGATCAGAAGAGCCATCGGATTGTCGTCGAGCAGCGCGTCGGCCGCCGGATCGAATACGAGCTGCAATTTCGGCACCGACCCAGTCTAGAACCCCGCATTTGCGACGTGGCTCTCACTAGTCTCACAGGGACCGCCGGTTCTATATCAGGAGTCGCCTGTGCCCACACTCAAGCAGCATTTGGAGATCCAGGCAGGTGCTTCCTTACGGGTATCGGCTCGGAAAAGGCTGTGACACACTGAGTTCCAGTCGGCGGACGAGGTTCGCCTTCCCACTGCTGACGTACGTGTTCGCGGCGATCATGCTCGGCACGACGCTGCCGACGCCGATGTACGCCCTGTATTCCGAACGCATGCACTTCTCGGTGCTGACGACCACGGTGGTGTTCGCCACGTTCGCATTCGGCGTGCTGGCCGCGCTGCTGGTGTTCGGCCGATGGTCAGACGCGGTGGGCCGCCGCCCAATGTTGTTGCTAGCCACGATGTTTGCGCTCGGCAGTGCGGTGGCGTTCTTGGCGGCCACCGGGGTCGACGACCTGCTGCTGGGCAGGCTGCTGTCCGGACTGTCGGCCGGTGTGGCCACCGGCACGGCAACGGCGGCCGTGATCGAGGCGGCGCCCGAACAGTGGCGGGGTCGCGCGGCGGCGATCGCGACCGTGGCCAACATCGGCGGCCTCGGGCTCGGACCGCTGGTTGCCGGCTGCTGGTGCAGTACGCGCCGGAACCACTCAACCTCTCGTTCGTCGTGCACATAATGCTGATGTTCCTCGCCGCAGCGAGCCTGGCCGCGGTACCCGAAACCAGCCCGCGCACTGGCCGCCTCGGATTCCAGCGGCTCTCGGTACCGGCCCAGGTGCGCCCGGTGTTCGTCGTCGCTGCCACCGCCGCCTTCGCCGGTTTCGCGGTGCTCGGCCTACTCAACGCGGTGTCGCCGTCGTTCGTCGCGGGCATCATCGGCATCGGCAACCATGCCGTCGCCGGCGCGATTGTCTGCTCGATCTTCGCCATCTTCGCCGCGTCGGCGTGCGCACAGCTGGCGTCGGGCCGGATCGAGGCCAACCGGGCGGTCGCCGTCGGCTGTGCCGTACTGGTAATCGGAATGCTGATCATCGCTGCGTCCCTTTATTTTTCGAACCTGGCGCTGCTGATCCTCGGCGCCGTGGTCGCGGGCGTCGGCCAGGGCATCAGTTTCAGCCGGGGCCTGGCAGCGGTCGCAGAACAGACACCGCCGGATCGGCGCGCGGAGGTCAGCTCGACCTACTTCGTCGTCGCCTATATGGCGATCTCACTGCCGGTCATCGGCGAGGGCCTGGCGGCCGAGGCGTGGGGCCTGCGGACGGCGGGAATCGTGTTCGCCCTGGCGGTCGCCGCGTTGGCGGCGGTGTGCCTGGCCGCAATTCTCGTGCAGGAGGCGCACCTCAACCGCCGGTAGATTCGCGTCCGTGGCACTGTTTCCCAGCCCGGCCGAGATCGCCGCGCAGACGCCGCCCGCCCGCGACCGCGCGATCGACGTCATCCGCATCGTGTCGCTGGTCGCGGTGGTGTTCGGGCACACGATCATGGCGGTCAGCACCGTACGCGACGACGTGTTCGTGTGGGGCAACCTGCTGAGCTCCGTGCCGGCGTTAGGGGCCCTCACCTGGGTGCTGCAGATCATGCCGCTGTTCTTCTTCGCGGGCACGGCAGCGTGCGTGGAGTCGTGGGCTCCCGGCCACAGCTGGGGCAACTGGCTGATGCAACGCTGCACCCGCCTGTTCCGCCCGGTGTTCTTCTACCTCGCGTTTTGGGGCGTCGCGCTGGCCGTGCTGCGGTTCGTGTTGCCCGAGCATGTCTACGAGCCGGTGGCCGGAACCAGCATTCAGCTGCTGTGGTTCCTGGGCGCCTACGTGTTGGTGCTCGCCGCGATCCCGCTGCTCTACCGGATCACCACCACCAAGCGGCTGGCCCTCGGCGTGCTGGCCGTGTACGGCTTGGTCGTCGCGGTAGACGCCGTGCGGCTCAACGTCGACGGGCTCTCCGTGCTCGGATATCTGAACGTCGTCGTCTGGCTGATCCCAGGCATGTTCGGCGTCGCCTACCGGCGCGGCCTGCTGTGCGGGCTCGCCGCGAAAGCGGTCGCCGCGCTGATGCTCGTGGTCAACGTGCTCTTGGTGTGGCTCGGACCGTACGAGTTGAGCCTCGTCGGCTACCAGGAGCAGCGGCTGCCCAACATGACGCCGCCGTCGGCGCTGCTGGCCGGGCACGCGGTCATGATGTGCGCGGTGGCGATCGCGGCCGCGCCCGCGATCGCGCGGTGGGCACAGCGGCCACGGGTGTGGTGGCTGGTGGCGATCGGCAACTCCGGCGCGATGACGCTGTATCTGTGGCACATGCCCGCACTACTGGGCATGCACCTGGTGTTCGACGCGCTCGGCCTCCCCCGCTACGACGTGACCGCCCCCGACTTCGTCGCGCTGTCGGTGGTGCAGCTGGTGTTGATGGCGGTGATGGTCGGCGTGCTGTTCGTCGCGCTGCGGCCGTTGGAGAACAACCCGCTCCCGGGCTGGGACGGCGGCTTCGTCGCCCGGCCCGGTGCGCGCAGCGCCGCGGTGGGCAGTCTGCTGTGCGCGACCGGCACCGCGACGCTGGTGTCGGTCAGGTGGGGGCTCAAGGACGACGGGCTGATCTGCGTCGCCGTGCTTCTCGTCGCGCTGATCGCGGCACGGGCCCTGGCTACCGACGCGAAAGTGCCCGCCGCAGCGCCTGTTTCGGGCTAACCACTCTTGCGGCGGAACTCCCGCCGATGCTCGGCCGGACCGTGCGTCCGGGGCTGCTTGGCGCCGGTGTCCTTGTGCTGCTCGCCCCCGGACGCTTTGGCGTTCTTGCGTTCCAACGCCTCGCGGAACTTGCGCTTGGTGTCGTCCTCGGGAGTACCGTCCGCTGCCATACCCACAGGCTAGCCGCGCTAGCGGAGTCCCGGTGGCATTCCGTAGACGTGCGAGATCGGCAGCCGCATCAGCACCCGCCGATCGGTGACCATCGCGCGGCGGTAGTCGTCCCAGTCCGGGTGCTCGCCCGCGATGTTGCGGTACAACGCAATCAGCGCCTCGACGGTGTCGTCGTGCGGGTCGGCGGCCGGCGGGCTCAGCTCGGCGGTCCCCTCCGCGACCGCGTACGACCAGCCGTCGTCAGAGGTGACGAGAATCGAGGCCCGCGGATCGCGGCGCAGGTTGCGGGTCTTGGCCCGCGGCTCAGTGATCGACACCTCGATGACGGCAGTGCGCGAGTCGAAGTGATACGACACATTCGACAGCTGCGGGCGCCCGTCGCGCTTGATGGTGGCCAGCACGCCCAGCGAGTTCCCGCTGATCACGGCCAGCAGCTTGTCGTCGAATGCTTGCGGCGCCATACACGCGAGCCTACGTGGGACGTCCTACGATTGATCAGCATGGCCAGATACGCGGCATTCCTGCGCGGCGTCAACGTCGGCGGGGTCAACCTGAAGATGGCCGACGTGGCCGAGGCGCTCACCGAGGCCGGCTTCAGCGACGTCCGGACCATCCTGGCCAGCGGCAACGTGCTGCTCGAATCCCGGTCGAAGGTAGCGGCGGTGCGCACGACAGCGGAAGCCGCGCTGAGGGAGGCGTTCGGATACGACGCGTGGGTGCTGGCCTACGACGTCAAGACCGTTCAAGCCATCGTCGACGCCTACCCGTTCGAACGTGAAGTGCCCGACCACCACTCCTACGTGACGTTCGCTTCCGACCCCGAGGTGCTCGACGAGCTCGCCGCGCTCGAGCCCGGTCCCGACGAACGAATCGAGCGCGGCAAGGGCGTGATTTATTGGCAAGTGCCACGGTCGAAGTCGCTTCAGAGCGCCATGGGCAAGACCATGGGCAAGAAGCGCTACAAGTCGTCGACCACCACCCGCAACCTGCGCACGCTCGACAGGGTGCTGCGCCGGTAGAGTTCGGCCTGATGACCTCTTCTAACGGCCACCGGGCCGACGTGACGACACTGACCGGTGTATCGGAGACGGCGCTGCTGACGCTCAACGTACGGGCCAGGGAAGCCCGACGGCCCGACGCGATCATCGAGGACCCGATGGCCATCAAGCTCGTCGACTCCATCGACTACGACTTCGCGAAATTCGGCCCGTCGAACCGCCAGGACGTCGCAGTGCGCGCGTTGGCCTTCGACCACAACGCCCGACGCTATCTCGCGGCCCATCCGCACGCCACCGTGGTCGCGCTGGCCGAAGGGCTGCAGACCAGCTTCTGGCGGCTGGACGAGCCCGGCGACCAGTTCCATTGGCTGACAGTCGATTTACCACGGATCATCGAATTGCGTCGCAGGCTGCTGCCTCGGTCGCCGCGAATCTCTGAACGTGCGCAGTCGGCGCTGGACTTCTCCTGGATGGACGACGTCGATCCGGCGCAGGGGGTGTTCGTCACCGCCGAGGGACTGCTGATGTACCTGCAGCCCGACGAGGCGATGGGCCTGATCAGAGAATGCGCCCGGCGGTTTGCCGGCGGCCAGATGATGTTCGACCTGCCGCCGCGCTGGGCCGCGGCCCTGGCCCGCCACGGGTTCCGGGCGTCGTTGCGCTACAAGGTGCCGCCGATGCCGTTCAGTCTGTCGCTGGCCGAAATCGCTGATCTGGTCAACACCGTCCCGGGCATCCGCGCCGTGCACGACATGCCGCTGCCCCGCGGCCGCGGACCCGTATTCAACCTGCTGTTGTGGACCATCCAGCGGCTGCCGCTGTTCGACCCGGTCCGGCCGGCGATCACCCTGCTCGAATTCGGCTAGGGACCTGCTGAATTGCGGCACTGCGGAGCATTTCCTGGACGACTACTGTTGCCCGCCTTATCTGTTGTTGCTGATCGATCTACTCTCGTTATGGCCGTGACCTGGGTAAATGCTGTTGTCGCGCAGAGGCGGGCAAGTCCAACTATCCCGCCGAAGGCCAGCTAGCGCGGACCGAACGCCGCCTCCACGAAACGCACCGCGTCGGCCGACCCGACCCCCAGCGCCCTGGCGGTGTCGACGTAGATGCGTGCGGCGGCCACCATCCGCGCGTCGACGGGATCGACGCCACAGACGAATGTGCCTGCGCGGCCCCGTGTTTCGACCATTCCCGCCGTTTCGAGCTCCCGGTATGTCCGGGCGACGGTGTTCACCGCCAACCCGAGCTGCCCGGCCAGGGCCCGCACGGTCGGCAATCGCGTGCCGGCGGCCAGCCGCCCGTCGCGGATGCCGTCGATGATCTGGGTTCTCAGCTGATCGAACAGCGGTGTGCCCGCCTTGCTGTCCAGCCGAACCCAGTCGGCCAACTCGGACACCTGCTCAACATAGCGCGCTGCAGCTACCTTGGACCTGTGCGCGTGACGGTGCTCAGCGGAGCCGGGATGTCGGCCGAAAGCGGGGTCGCGACGTTCCGTGACGCCCAGACCGGGCTGTGGGAGACGTTCGATCCCGAGGAGCTCGCCAGCCCCGCGGCCTGGCTGCGCCAGCCGGACGTGGTGTGGGCGTGGTACCTGTGGCGCCACCACCTGGTGCGGTCCGTCGAACCCAACCCCGGGCATTACGCGCTCGCCGACTGGCAGGACCGTGCCGACGTGCGCGTCGTCACCCAGAACATCGACAACTTGCACGAGCGGGCCGGCAGTCAACACGTCGCGCACCTTCACGGCAGCCTGTTCGACTTTCGCTGTTCGCGATGCGGCGAGCGGTATCACGGCGAGCTTCCCGACATGCCAGAGCCCGTCGGGGCGGCCGACCCGCCGCTGTGTGCGTGCGGAGGCCACATCCGCCCCGGGGTGGTGTGGTTCGGCGAGGCGCTGCCCGACGAGCCGTGGCAGCAGGCCCTCGACGCGGTGGCAGGCGCCGACGTGGTGGTGGTGGTGGGCACGTCCGGAATCGTCTACCCCGCAGCGGGATTGCCGTCCGCGGCGCTGGCGCAGGGCATACCGGTCGTCGAGGTCAACCCCGACGACACGCCGCTGTCGCGCAGCGCGACGGTCACTGTCCGCGACACCGCCGCCAACGCGCTGCCGAGACTGCTGGACCGGCTCCACGAATTGCTCGGCTGACAACTACGCCGGCCGAACGGCCCGCCCCAACGTGTGCTCGGACACGGGCACCGGCACCCAGGCAGGCAGCGTCCAGTCGTGACGGGCGGTCTGCTGAACGAATCCCGCGTTGACGATCGCAGTTTCGGTGTCGCGGTGGGTATGGCAGTTGCCGGCCAGCCGCGGCCAGATGGTGGCATCCGCGAGTCGCTGCAGTCGACCCCGGGCGCCGCTGCTCGCCACGTGCTCCAGGTAGCGCAGCTCGCCACCCGGGCGCAGCATCCAAAACAGTTGCCGCAGAACGGCTTCCTGGTCCTCCACCGAGCACAGCACCAGCGAGCAGACGACGGCGTCGAACGGCTCGCCCGGCTCGATGTCCTCGACGGCGCGGTCCATCACAGTGACAGGCACGGGTGCGGTCGCGGCGGTCCGTTGCGCGATCGCGTTCAACCGCGGCTCGGGCTCAACCGCGACCACCTCTTCGACGGAGGTCGGATAGTGCACGAAGTTGGAGCCGGTTCCTGCACCCACCTCCAGCACGCGGCCCGACAGACTGGCGAGGTTCTCCCGCCTCAGCTCGCGCAGCGACTCGGGCTCGTACCGCGACAGCACCGTCCACATCCGCGCGAAGAACGGGTTGTCGACGCGGTTGCTACTCATGGTCTGGCCCTCTGAGTTTCATGATGGCGTTAATGGCGTCCTGCGGGCAGGTGTCGTAGCCGATTATCCCGCTGACGATCTGACCGCAGCACACCGCCTGCAGCACCCTGTCGGTGAACGTCTCCGCGTCACCCCACGGCAGATACGGTTTGGCGATCAGCATGGCCGCCACCCCGTGCGCAGCCGTCCACATCTCCAGCGCGGTCTGCGTGGCGTCGCCGTCGACGTAGATGCCCTCGTCAATCAGCGCCTGCACGGAAGCGCGCATGTGCACGAACGCCGAACTGTTCAGCGTGACGTCGACGTCGCTGCCGGGCCTGCCCTCGCTCATCGTCGCGATCCGGTACAGCTCCGGCGTCTGCAGCGCGAACCGCACGTAGGCCTGGCCCTGCGCGCGAAGCACGTCCAGTGTGGTGGTCTGCCCGACCGCGGCCCGCTGCATTTCTTCGTTGAGCTTTTCGAAGTAGCGCGCGCACACCGCGTCCAGCAGCGCGTCCTTGTCCGTGAAGTGCAGGTAGATCGACGGCGGCGTGACGCCGACGCGCTGGGCCACCGACCGGATCGAAACCGCTTTGGCGTGACCGGTTTCCAGCAACAAATCGGTGGCGGCGTCAAGGATCTCGTCGCGCAGCTGGTCGCCGGAGCCGCGAGGCGCCCGCCGCCTGCGGTCGGAACTACGAACGGGTGCCGACACGTTGACCAGTCTCCGTCATTGCCGGCTCGGATCCGCCCCGAGCCTCGCTGATCCCGAATCGGTCGTGCAGCCGCGCCAACGGCTTCGGCGCCCACCAGTTCGCCCGGCCCAGCACGTGCATGAACGCCGGCACCAGCAGCATCCGCACCAACGTGGCGTCCACCAAAACCGCGAGCGTCAGGCCCACACCGAACATGCGCATGAACGCCACCTGAGCCGCGATCAGCGCCGCGAACGAGATCGACATCAGAAGCGCCGCGGCGGTCACCACGCGTCCGGTGCGAGCCAAGCCGAGCGCGACGCTCTCGTCGTTGCGCACGCGAGGAGCAAGAGAGCTCCTGTCGGCGCGGGTCCTCCCCGATTGCAGCCAGTACTCGCGGATCCGCGAGATCAGGAACACCTCGTAGTCCATCGACAGACCGAACGCGATGCAGAACAACAGCACTGGCATGTTCGCGACGAGCGTACCGGTGGAGGTGGTCCCGAACGCGCCTAAGTGGCCGTCCTGGAAAATCCAGACCAGCGCACCGAACGCCGCCGAGAGCGATAATATGTTGAGCAACAAGGCTTTCAGCGGCAACACCACGCTGCCGGTCAGCATGAACAGCAGCACGAACGTGATCGCCGCGATCACGGCCAGCACGGTGGGGAGCCGCGACGTGACGGCCTGGCTGCTGTCGCGGTTGACTTGCGCTGTGCCGGTGAGCAACACGTCGTGGCCGGCCGGTGTCGAGACAGCGTGCAGCCGGTCGAGCTGGTCCTCCGAGGCCGGCGTGAAGAGCGGTTCGGTGCTGCCGATCGTCAGGAATGCGCGGCGGTCCTTGACGCCGGTCGCCGCCGACGGCGGTCCGGCCAGCGCGCCGCGCACGTAGCTGCCGTCCGGCGCCGAGACCGACGAGACGTCCGGCACCTTCGACAGGTCGGCGGCATAACGGCTCAGTTCCTCCGGGGTGACGCCGGACATGTCCGGAATGACCGCGATCACGTTGGTGGCGGAGTCGACCGCGAAGTCGCTGCGCAGGCTGTCGCCGATCTGACGCGCGGACGCCGACTGCGACAGCACGCGATCGTCGGGGAAGCCCCACTTCGCACCCAGGAACGGTGCACCCAGCACCATCAGCAGCGCGACAATCGCGATACCCACCGGAATCGCATGGCGCATCACGAATTTCGTCGACCGGTACCAGAATGTCTGCTCGACCGGCTTCTTCACTGGCTCAGGCCGATGCAGCAGCCGCCGACCAAGCTTCCGCACGTCCAGCGAATCAAGCCGGTCACCGAGCAACGCGATTGCCGCAGGCGTCACGATGATCGCCGCGGCCGCCGCGAACGCCACGACCGCAACACCGGCGTACGCGAACGACTTCAGGAAGTACATCGGGAACAAGACCATCGCGACCATCGACAGCGCGACCGTCATCGCGGAAAACAACACGGTGCGACCGGCGGTCGCCATCGTGCGGATCAGCGCCTCGTCGCGGCCGGCGCCGTCGGCGATCTCGTCGCGGTAGCGGCTGATGATCAGCAGCGTGTAGTCGATCGCCAGCGCCAGCCCCATCGCGACGGTCAGGTTCAGCGCAAAGATCGACACGTCCGTCGCGAACGTGATCGCGTGCAGCACCGCCATCGACCCGAGGATCGCGAAGCCGCCCACCGCCAAAGGCAACGCGGCTGCGAGCAGGCCACCGAACACCCAGACCAGCACGAGAAAGCTCAGCGGGATCGCGATCGACTCCATCAGCAGTAGGTCTTTTTCGCTCTGGCCGTTGATCTGCACGTAGATCATCGCCTCGCCGCCGGCCTTGACCGTGACGCCGCCGCGGTCGTGCACCACCTGACTGGTCAGGGTCTTGGCACGCTGCTGCGCTTCGCTTTCGGTGCCCGAGATGCCTGCGACGATCAGACCGGTCTTGCCGTCCTTGCTCACCAGCGCCGGCGCCACGGACGGTGGCGACGTCCACGCCGAGTTCACCTGGGCGATGAACGGCGACTCTGAAAGCTGACGCGCGATATCCGTGCCGGTCTGTCGCGCCTCTGGACTCTGGGCGCCCGGCTCGCACGTGACGCTGATGACCAGCGTCAAGTCGCCCTGGTCGAACGTTTCGGAGAGCATTTTCTTGGCCTCGGCCGACTGCGATGTCGGGTCTTGGAAGCCGCCTGCGGACAGGCTTTTGGTGACCGGGATGCCGAAGACCGCGGTGCCGACCAGCACCAGCAGCGCCAGCCCGATGATGCGCCGGGGCGCGGCGATAGCCAATCGGGCGATTCCGGTCAGCACGATGCGTCCTTCCGGCAGGCGGCGTATCAGCGGTAACTTATCAGCGATAAGTCAGCGCGGTCAAGATGTCGAAGGACCGTTCCAACGGGGATACGACTGCTGCTCCCGCACAGTTCATCCACGAGGTTTGACAGGAAGTTGCGACATGTTCGAGGGGATAAAGCGCGGCTGGAACATCGCCAAGGACAGCTGGGGGTCTTCAGTGCACTCGGCAGCATCTTCCGAACCGCGGTCTGTGTCTACGCCACTACCGGTCAGGCCCCAGGAAGAATGGATCCCACCCTTGTGCAGGGCGCGTTTTACCCGAAATACCCCGAAACGACGCGCGCCGCGACCCCGGAAGCCTACCCGCGGGTAATATTGCCAGCGTTTTCCGAAACGTGACTCAAAGTCCTCTTAAAGGCGATCCATACGCTCAGTGACATGTGGATCGATGACACCAGCGCTGACGTCATCAAGGTTGACTTCGACGCGCTTTACCACGGCGATGTACTGGTAGAGGGCGACACCTCGGAGCAACTCGACGACTGGCACCCGCTGGCACCCGCTGTCTGACCGCGGCGGAACAGGTCGGCGCGTGAGTTTGCTCCGCGCCGACCTTGGTATTTGTGGTTCTTAAGCCGGAACCCTTTCCTCTTCATCTGATCCGACCATTCGGGCCAGCCGCCCGGCAATCAGCTCCTCGGCCTCGTCGACGATCCGTGACACCAGCTCGCCGACCGTAGGAATGTCGTTGATTAGGCCCATCGCCGTGCCGACCGACCAGATGCCCGCGTCGAGGTCGCCCACCTCGAACACCTTCACGCCACGCACGCCCGCCACCAAGTCCTTGACGTCGGCGAACTGACCGCCGTTATCGAGGATCTGGACCACCTCCCTGGACACCGCATTGCTGGCCACCCGCGCCGTGTTGCGCAATGGCCGGAAAATCAGCTCGGTGTCCAGTTCGGAGCCGGCGACGATCGCCTCCTTGACGTTCTGGTGGATCGCCGACTCGACCGTGCACATGAACCGCGAGCCCATGTTGATGCCGTCGGCGCCCAGCGCCAGCGCCGCGACCAGACCGCGCGCGTCGACGAACCCGCCGGAGGCGATCATCGGGATCTCGATCTTCTCCGCGGCCGCCGGGATCAGCACCAGGCCGGGGACGTCGTCCTCACCTGGATGCCCGGCACACTCGAATCCGTCGATGCTGATCCCGTCCACGCCGAGGCTTTGCGCCTTGACCGCGTGCCGCACCGACGTGCACTTGTGCAGCACCTTGATCCCGTTTTCGTGGAACATCGGCAGATGCGGCGCCGGGTTGGACCCGGCGGTTTCGACGATCTTGATGCCGGATTCGACGATCACGCGCCGGTACTCGTCGTAGGGCGGCGGGTTGATCGTCGGCAGGATCGTCAGATTCACGCCGAACGGCTTGTCGGTCAACTCCCGACAGCGGGCGATCTCGTTGGCCAGATCCGCCGGAGTCGGCTGCGTCAGCGCGGTGATGAATCCCAAAGCGCCTGAATTCGCCACCGCCGCAACGAGTTCCGCGCGGCCGACCCACTGCATGCCGCCCTGCACGACCGGGTGATCCACCCCGAACGTCTCGGTGAACTTCGTCGTGATCATCTGTGCCCTCTCCTCTTCGCGCAAGCGCTCATCGGGGCGCCATCCGAATCGCCCCATCCAGGCGGATCACCTCGCCGTTGAGCATCGGGTTCGCGACGATGTGCGCGGCCAGTGCGCCGTATTCCTCCGGCTTGCCGAGACGGCTCGGATGCGGCACCTGGGCACCGAGCGACTTCTTCGCCTCGTCGGGCAGCAACGCCAGCAGCGGCGTGTCGAACAGCCCCGGCGCGATCGTCACCACGCGAATTCCCTCTCGCGCCAAATCCCGTGCGATCGGCAACGTCATGCCCACGACGCCGCCTTTCGACGCCGAATACGCCGCCTGCCCGATCTGTCCGTCGAACGCCGCCACCGACGCGGTGTTGATGATCACGCCGCGCTCCTCGCCCAGCGGCTCGGTCTTGGCGATCCGCTCGGCGCCCAGCCGCAGCACGTTGAACGTGCCGATCAGGTTGACGTTGACGACGCGCTTGAAGTCGTCCAGCGGGAAGACGCCGTGCTTGGAGAGCACCTTGATCGCGGAGCCAGTGCCCGCGCAGTTGACGACGACGCGCAGCGGACCGAGCGACTCCGCGACGTCGAGCGCGGCAGTCACGGCGTCCGTGTCGGTGACGTCGGCGGGCGCGAAGCGCACGCGGTCGCGGGATCCTTTTTGCTCCTCGCGTCCGCCCAGTTCCTTGGCGACCTCTTCGCCCTTACTGCTCGGCAGGTCGACGATCACCACCTGCGCGCCGTCGTCGAGCAACGCCCTCACGGTGGCCAGGCCGAGCCCGGACGCGCCGCCGGTGACGAGCGCTACGGCGTCTTTGATCTCCACTGATCGATTCCTTTCTTCGGTGAGCACGCGAGCCGACCCACTGGTTGGTTGAACTATACAAAGCCCTAAGGTGTAGCCATGACGACTGACGCCGTTTCTGCTCCTCGCGTCCGCATCGATTCCAGCACGAGCGTCGACGGCCTCATGATCACGCTTGCCGACGGGGTGCTGTCGATCACGATGAACCGACCGGACAGCCTCAACTCGCTCACCGAGGCGATGCTGTCAGGAATCGCCGACGCGGTCGAACGCGCCGCCGACGACGACCGCGTGCGGGTGGTGCGACTCGGCGGCGCCGGGCGCGGCTTCAGTTCGGGCGCGGGAATCGGCGAAGAAGACCAAAAAGGCGGCGGCACAAGCTCTCCCACCAAGATCATCGACGAGGCCAACCGCGCGGTCCGCGCGCTCACCGCGTTGCCGAAGCCGGCCGTCGCCGTCGTGCACGGCCCAGCAGCCGGGGTGGCGGCGTCATTGGCGCTCGGCTGCGACGTCGTATTGGCCTCGGAGAAGGCGTTTTTTATGCTGGCGTTCACGAAGATCGGCCTGATGCCCGATGGGGGCGCGTCGGCGTTGATCGCCGCGGCGGTCGGCCGGGTTCGCGCGATGCGCATGGCGTTGCTCGCGGAACGGGTTCCCGCCCGCGAGGCGCTGGACTGGGGTCTGGTCACCGCGGTATATCCCGCCGAGGAGTTCGGCGCAGAGGTCGACAAGGTGGTGGCGGCGTTGGTCGACGGCCCCGCATTGGCGTTCCGCAAGACCAAGCAGGCCATCAACGCCGCCACGCTCACCGAACTCGAGGACGCGTTCGATCGCGAGAAGCAAGGCCAGTCGGTGTTGATCACGTCGCACGACTTCGTCGAGGGCACGCTCGCTTTCCAGCAGCGCCGCTCCCCCACCTTCACGGACAGCTAGAAACCGTAAGCCTCGTTCAGCAACGAGGCCAGCAGCGTGATCTGTTGCGCGTCGATTTCGGGTGCCGGGACGACGGCCCGCACTATCGCGGCACCGTCGAAGGTGTTGATCAGTGTTGCGACGAGCGCAGCGAGCGTATTCTCCGGCACGGTGTCGGCACCGGGCAACCCGCGGAAGGTGTCGTAGATCTTCGCGCCGTACTCGATGAGCACATCTTGTAGTGTGGCCCTGAGCTTTTCGTCGGTACGCGCGGCGATCATCAGCTCGTACATCACGGCATTAGTGGGATTGCGGGTGACGTCGCGCAGTATCGCCAGCATCGCGTCGAGAGCCGGCCGGTCTGCCGGGGTCTCCGCGACCGCTTTGGTGCCCAGATCAAGCTGACGGCGCAGCACTTCGTGTGCCGTGGCGGCCATGAAATCGCCCATGGTCTCGAAGTGCCGGAACAGTGCGCCCACCGACACCCCGGCGCGCTTGGTGATCTCCGCGGCCGACGCGCGCGCATACCCGACTTCGACGATCGCGGCGATGCTGGCATCGAGCAGGCGCGCGACGGTCTCCTCCCGGCGCTGCTGCTGAGTTCGTGCCATCTCAGACGCCGACGGGTGCCGGCTGTTTGCCCGCGCGCAGGAACCGGCCGGACTTCACCGTCGTGCCGTATCCCTCGCAGAACTCACCGTTGCGATAGACGACGGCGCCGCTGACCCCCGTCGCGACCACCGCCGCGTCGTTGCGGTTGACCATCCGGCTCAATCCTCCGTAGAACGGCACCTTTTCCTCGTGGTAGCCGTCCACCGAGTCGTCGAGTCCCGCCGGGTCGATCACCACGAAGTCGGCGCGATCGCCCTCGCGCAACGTGCCCGCGTCGAGCCCGAACCAGTCGGCGACCTCGGCGGTCAGCCGATGAACCGCATGCTCGACGGTCATAAACTGCCCGTGCAAGACCCGCTTGAGCAGCCGCAGCGAGAAGTTGTAGAACGCCATGTTGCGCAGGTGAGCGCCGGCATCGGAGAAACCCATATGAACGGTCGGCTCGACGGCAAGCTTATCGAGCTGCGCGGGCCTGTGATTGGCGACCGTGGTCGTCCAGCGCACGTTGCGTTCGCCGTTGTCGACGAGCACGTCGAGGAACGCGTCGAGCGGGTGAAGCCCGCGCTCGTCGGCGATCTGCCCGAAACTCTTACCGATCAGACTCGCGTCAGGGCACTCGATGATGACGGCATCGTGAAAGTCGCGGTGCCACAACGTCGGACCCAATTTGATGCGGTCGAACTGGCGGCGGAACCGGCGTCGGTAATCAGTGTCGGCCAACAGCTTGTTGCGCTCGAGTTGATCGCGCAGATGCAAAGCCGCGGTGCCGGCGCCGAACTCCTCGAAAACCGGCAGATCGATCCCGTCCGAATACAACTCGAACGGGACCGGAAGATGCTGGAACCGAACGCTGGCGTCCAGCAGCGCGTTGAGCAGCCGCGTGCCGGGCCCGAACACGTTCACCGCAGCGGGGTTCGACTTGGCGTCCGCCGACACCAGCAGGCTCATCCGAACCCCCTTGCGGCGCCCGAATGTTCCGCTGCTGGACAGGAAGAACAGCAGCGCCGACACCGGGTTCTTGACGTCGGGTGCGCTCTGCAAGATCCGGCCGCGCTTGCGCAACACCTTGATCAGCTTGCGCCGCTCACGCCACGTCGCGAACGTCGACGGCAGCGCCCGCGAGCGGTACCGGTCGCCGTCGAGCTTGTCGATCGCCGCGTCCATTCCGGACATGCCCAGAAGGCCGGCATCGAGCGCCTCGTCGAGCAACTGCGCCATCTTGTCCAGTTCGGCGTCCGTCGGCCGTACATTGTCAGAGGTGGCTCGACCCAAACCCAGCACCGAGGTTCGCAGGTCCGAATGCCCAAGCAGCGAGCCGACATTCGGCCCCAGCGGCAGATCGTCCAGCGCCGCAACGTATTCCGCGGGCGTCGACCACGTCTTCTTGGCGTTCAGCGCCCCGAGCACATACTTGCGCGGCACCGCCTCGACCCGGCTGAAGAGGTCAGCGGCGTCCGCCGAGTCCGCGTAGATCGCCGACAGCGAGCAGTTGCCCAGCAGCACGGTGGTGACGCCGTGCCGCACCGACTCCCGCAAGCCGGGGTCGAGAAGGACCTCGGCGTCGTAGTGGGTGTGCACGTCGATGAAGCCGGGGACGATCCACTTGCCCGCCGCATCGATCACCTCCGGGCAGCCCGTCTCGTCCAGCGCCCCGGCGGACACGGTCGACACGACGCCGTCGCGAATGCCCAAGGTGCGGGTCGTGGGCGCTGCGCCGGTCCCGTCGAACCAGAGGCCGTTGCGGATGATCACGCCGTAAGTCATGCCATCAAGCTAACATAGATAGTGAGTACTCGCAACCTTTTATTATTGCCCTGCCGAGAGACCGAAAATCGGCGGCAACGCCAGGACCATGAGCGCGCTCCACCAGAAATGCGTCAGGATCGGGGCGAGCACGCCGCC
>DASWBF010000322.1:0-3748 GCA_036390735.1 Mycobacterium sp.
TTGCTGGTATGGCCCTTGAAGTGTGTTTGGCCATTGCTGTTCGTGCTGTAGTCCTTGGGGATGGGGAATCATGACTGACGGTGGAAACGGCGGAGACATAGGCACCAACGTTGTCGAGGACCTGAAGGCTCCGTTGTTCGCCGCGGTCGGCGCCGCCGATCTGGCACTGGAGCGGGTCAACGAAATCATCGCCGCGCTGCGTGATCGCGTCGAGGATGCCCGCACGGACGCCACCGACCGGGTCGAGGAGACCCGTGGGCGCCTCACCAAGCTGCAGGACGAGCTTCCTGAGCGCGCTCAGGACATTCGTGGCCGGCTGTCCGGCGACGAGCTGCGCAGGGCCGCCGAGGGCTACCGCGAGCAGGCCACCGAGTTGTACAACGACCTGATCGCGCGCGGCGAGGCTGTCCTGGAGCGGCTGCGCAGCCAGCCCGGGTTCGAGGAGCGTCGGGCGCAGGCCGAGAAGCGGTTCAGTGAGGCCGCCGAGCTGACCCAGGAAGCGCTGGGCAATGTCGCCAGCCAGACTCGCGCGGTCGGCGAGCGCGCCGCCAAGCTGATCGGCCGCGATGTGCCGAAGAAGGCCGCCAAGAAGGCCCCGGCGAAGAAGACCACCGCCAAGAAGGCCACCGCCAAGAAGGCCATCGCCAAGAAGGCGCCGGCCAAGAAGGGCGCGGCCAAGAGGGTCACCCAGAAGTAGCGCAGTCGACGATCGGGACGATGCGCGCCTAGGCTTGTTCACATGAACGACCTGGTGCGTACCGTCCTGATCGTTTTGGGGTTCGCCGTCTTCGTCGCGACGGTCTACGCGTTCGTCCACGCTGCGATGCAGCGCAGCGACGCCTACACCGCCACAGGCAAACTGACCAAGCCGGTGTGGCTCGTCATCCTCGGCGTGTCTGCGCTGCTTTCGATCGTGCCCTCGATCATGGGGCCGATCATCGGGGCCTGCGCCGCAGGCGTTTATCTTGTCGACGTCCGACCGAAACTTCTTGAAATTCAAGGGAAGTCGCGCTAGCGGATGCGCGTGGCCCTGCTCGCCGCGGCACTCGCCGCGCTGCCCTTGGCCGTGGGCGTCGCCGCGCCCGCGCACGCGGGCGGCCCGCCCCCGCCCCCGTACATCGACCGCACCGAATGGGTGCATTGGGCGGACCTGTCCAGCCTGCGGGTATACCCGACGCTCGCCGGCCGGGAGGCCAGTACGGAGTTCACCAGCCCGGACGAGGCATGGTCTGAGGTGCTCGTCGCCGCGCCCGACGCCGACCTTCCCGGCATGCGTGAGCAGTTCGATTGCCATTGGCAGCTGGCCGAGCTCGCCGAACCGGGCAAGACGAGCTGGAACCTCGAGCCGTGGCGTCCGGAGGTCACCCCCGCCCAGATGCTCAAGGCAGGCTGCAATCCGGGCAACGTCGAAGAACCGTTCTAATGCCAACGGGCGTCTAATGCCAACGCGCGCCGAGCTCGCGAAGCTCGTTGACCACACCCTGCTCAAACCCGAAGCGACACCAGCCGACGTCGAGGCCGCGGTGGCCGAGGCGGTCGAACTCGGCACCTACGCGGTGTGCGTGTCGCCGTCGATGGTGTCGGCGGCGATCTCCGCCAGACCGCCCGACGGGCCGGTAATCGCGACGGTGGCGGGCTTTCCGAGCGGCAAGCACCGCGCGGAGGTCAAGGCGCGGGAGGCAGCGCTGGCGGTCGACGACGGCGCCGCCGAGATCGACATGGTGATCGATCTCGGAGCGGTGTTGGCGGGTGACCTTGACGCGGTGCGCGACGACATTGCCGTTGTGCGCCAAGCGATTCCGGATGCGACGCTGAAGGTGATCGTCGAGTCGGCGGCGCTGCTCGAGTTGCGCGGGCCGGCCACACTGGTCGACGTGTGTCGCGTTGCCGAGGACGCCGGCGCCGATTTCGTCAAGACCTCCACGGGCTTTCACCCCAGCGGTGGTGCGTCGATCCGGTCCGTCGAGCTGATGGCGGACGCGGTCGGCGATCGGGTGGGCATCAAGGCCAGCGGCGGCATCCGTACCGCCGCGGACGCACTCGCAATGATCCGAGCAGGCGCCACCCGGCTGGGCCTGTCGGGCACCCGCGGGGTGCTCGACGGCCTATAGGTCCGCGAAGCAGGGATCCGATTCGCCCTGCGGGATTTGCGCGTTTCGCGTCGAGAATTGGCCCACCACACCGTCATCCGTGACTTGGATCGAGTCGGCCTTGATGCCCAGCGGCAGTTCGTCGGCGAACTTGTTGGTCATTTCGTCCAGCGCAGGCTGTACCGACTCGCTCGGCAGGGTGAAGCCCAGGCCGGACAAGCTCTCCACCTGCAACTTGATCTTGCCGTCGACGACCTGCGGCTTGGCGACGATGTCGCCGAACGTGCCGTCCAACTGGATGGTCCCGTCGGATGCGTTGGTCTTGACGTCGCCGACGAAGCTGCCGACCACCGGGATCGCCTCCTGAATGGTCTGGCTGATGCCTTCGGCAGTCCAGGTGATCTTCGCGTCGAGCGCGCCGATGGTGCCTTTGGAGTTGCCGTCACCCTGCAGGTCGACATCGTTGATCGAGACTTCGGCCTTCATGCCCTTCGCGCTTTGGATCTGGTTTCCCGCGGTGGTGACGGTGATGTTGTCGTAGTGGCCATTGATGTGCTGCCACAAAAACGGCGGCATTGAACTGACCGACACGCTCACGTTGTCCTCGGACACACATTCGGCAGCCGCGGTGATCTTGCTGTTGGCTTTGTGGCGGGCATACAGCTCGGCACCGAGCAAGCCGGCGGCGACGACCGCCAGGACGATGACGAGGATGAGCACGATCGACAGCGGATCGCGCAGGCTGAACCGGCGCTTCTTCGCCGCTGGCGGGGTCGGCGGTGGCCCCGCTGGCGCGCCCGGCGGGCCGGCCTTCGGGATGTGCTGTGTGGGCCCGTCTATCGGGCTGCCCGGCCGCGGAACGTGCTGGGTCGGCGCCTCCCGCGGCGGAAGGGGTCCACGCGGGGGGCCTGGGTGCCCCTGGTTGCCTGGGGGACCCCAGGATCTCGGGTCGCCGTACGGCGGGCCAGGGGGATTCGTCACCCGCGTGATTCTGCCCTATCCGGCTGGGCAAAGGATGAGCGATTGCGAAGTACGGCGATCGTGTTTCGGGCGTCGTCGATGGCATGCAGGTCGATGTCGGCGACGACCACTGCCGGATCAGCGCCGGCGTCGGCGACCACCTCGCCCAGCGGTGAGGCGATCAGACTGCCGCCGACGCCCATCGGCGCGCCCTTGGTCGCCACTTCCGGGCCCGGGTACGCCTGCCCGGCGGCTGCGACGAAGCTGGTGGCGTCCAGTGCCCGGGCTCGCACCAGCAGCGTCCACTGCTCCAACTTGCCCGGACCTGACCCCCACGACGCGCTGACCGTCATCACCTTGGCGCCCCGGTCGGCCAGCTCTGTGTACAGGGCCGGGAAGCGGACGTCATAGCAGGTGGTCAACCCCACGCCGACGCCGGCCACGTCGATCACGACGGGCTCGTGACCGGGCGCAACCGTATGCGACTCGGTGAACCCGAACGCGTCGTAGAGGTGGATCTTGTCGTAGTGGGCCTCGACACCTGGCCCGGTGGCGATGAGCGTGTTGGTGACCCGCCCGTCGCCGCTGGGCACGAACATGCCCGCGACGACGACGACGCCGGCGTCGGCGGCGATCGATCGGACCGCCGACGCCCACGGTCCGTGCAGCGGCTCGGCCACCGGCGCCAGCGGGACACC
>DASWBF010000323.1:0-24874 GCA_036390735.1 Mycobacterium sp.
AGTGCGACGAACCAGATCAGTTGTGCCGGTTGGTCAAACTGGAAATCCGACGCCACGTCACCGAACATCGGGTCCCAGCCGAGGATCGAACCGAACACGGCGTAGCCGGTCGCCGACGTGATGAAGCCCGGGATCAGCGCCCGGTAGTCGAAGTCTTCGCGGTACACGATCGACGCGGCCAGCACCGCGCCGCCCAGCGGTGCGCCGAAGATCGCGCCGATCCCCGAGCCGATGCCGAGCGACACCGCGATGCGGCCGTCCCCGTCGGAGAGGTTGAGCTGGCGGGTCAGCAGCGAGCCGAAGCCGGCGGAGATCTGTGCGGCCGGTCCCTCGCGGCCGGCGGATCCGCCCGAGCCGATGGTCAGCGCGCTGGCGATGGTCTTCACGACGATCGCGCGGCCCCGGATCGCCCGCGGGTCGGTGTGCACCGCCTCGATCGCGCTGTCGGTGCCGTGCCCTTCGGCTTCGGGCGCGAACTTGGCCACCAGCAGCGCTGACACCAGCGCGCCGCCGAATGCGACCAGCGGGATCGCCCACGGCCTGGTGTAGCCGGCCGAACCCGGGTCGCCGCCGTCGCCCTTGGGTTGCGGGACGTGGTAGTCGGCGAGATAGCCGAGCAGGAATCGGCCGGCGTATTCCAGGGCGACGTAGAAGACGACGGCCCCGAGCCCGGCGATGATGCCGATCGTGATGCCCAGGATCAGCCATTTGCGCAGGTAGCCCGCGCGGTTGAGCCAGGCTACGAGGCGCTGCATGCAGCGGATGCTAGCGGGCGGATGCGCGCCGAGGCGGTAACTGCCGCGGAGAAGTTCGAGTGACCCCCACGCGGAATACCGTTTCGGCGCAAAAAAAGTGTCCCCGCCGCAGCGGGTGCGCGCTCCTACCTGTGTCCGTCCGCCACCCAGCGACCGAAGGATTACTTCATGACCACCACCCACTACGCGACCCCCCGCCAGTCCGCGGATCCCATGGCGGTCGCCAAAGCGCTCGCACTCGTCGTGCTCGCATTGGCTGTCCCGCAGCCGTAGAACGTCACAACTTTGTCAGATGCCTTCAGTGCATGCCTGGTCCGCACTACGATCACGAGTTATCCACAGGGGAACGATTCCATGACCGCACTTCCCGACTGGGACATCGTCAGCGACGCTGAGTTGGCGTGTGCCGCCGCCGCCGGTGACCGCCGTGCATTCGCCTCCATCTACGACCGGTACGCCGACCGGCTGCACGACTTCTGCATCGGCATGCTGCGCGACCGCGAAGCCGCGGCAGACTGCGTCCAAGACGTGTTCTGCCACGCCGCGACCCGGCTTTCCCAATTGAGGGAGGCTGACAAGCTCCGGCCGTGGCTGTATGCGATCGCCCGCAACGAGGCGTTGCGGTGCATCCGGTCGCGGAACCGCGAACGCACCTACGACGAGGTGCCGGAGACGGAGTCGGGCGAAGCGGGTCCCGACACGCTGGCCGCGCGCAGCGAGCTGGCGAACCTGATCGCCGAAGCAGCCGGCGGTCTGTCCGACCGCGACCGCTCGGTCCTCGAGTTGGCGTACCGCCATGGACTGGACGGCCCCGAACTCGCCGAGGCGCTCGGAGTAAGCGCCGCCAACGCGAAGAAGATGACGCAGCGGCTGCGCGAGACGATCGAACGGTCGCTGGGCGCGCTGCTGGTGTCGCGGCGGGTGCGCAGCAACCCGGCCGCGTGTCCCGAGCTAGGCGAAATCCTCGACGGCTGGGACGGGTAATTCTCCGTGCTGATGCGGAAAAGGATTGCGCGCCATATCGAGTCGTGCGCCGTGTGTGACGAGGAACGCAGCCGTTTGGTCAATCCGGTCGCGCTGCTCGGCGGTACGCCGGTGTTCATTCCCGCTCCCGCATGGCTGCGCGACCGCACGCTGGACCAGATCAACCTCACCGCCAGCAGCACGCCGATCGGCTCCACGGAGGCGACCCAGACGGCGCCCGCGGCGGCGGAGGACGAGCCGACTGCGCTCCTGGAGACCGGCGACGCAGCCGACGCGGAGAGCAAGTTCCTGTCGCGACGGACTCTGCTACCCGCATTCGGCGTGCTCGCGATCCTCGTCGCGCTGGGTATGCTGACGGTCGCGTGGCTGCAGCGCGACTCGAGTGTCGCGCCGGCCAACGTCACCAAGTCGCCGCCGGCCAGCCAGATGCCGCGCGTGGTCGCACCGTCGCCGAGCAGCCCACCACCCCCGGTTGCACCGTCCGAGGGACCGGTCACGACGACGATCCCCGCGATCACGTCGGTGCCGCCGCCGGTGGAATCGACGGTTGCGCCGCCACTGGTCACGACGACGGTTCCGGTGGCGCCACCGCCACCGCCCAGCCGGCCGGGGCCGTCGTCGGGAACCTCTACGGCGCCGGTGTTCACGCCGCCCAGCACAGCTGATGAACCGCCACCGCCGCCGGAAACCGAAACCGAAGCCCCGACCGCAACACAGCCGCCGGTGACGACGAAGCCGCCAACAAAGCCGCCGACGAAACCGCCTGTCACGAAACCGCCGACGGCGACCGTGGGACCTGCCTCACCGCCCACGACGACTGCTGGTCCGATCCTCTAGACCCCGGGACTCAGGCCACTCGTCCTGATACCCCAGGGGGGTATATAGTGGCGGCATGACCGAGCACGACGTGCACGACGCCCCTGCAGCGAACCACACCGTGCACTGCGGCGGCGGCGATGGCGGCCACGGCGACCACGTCGCGCAGTACCGCCGGCTGTTCTGGCTGATGCTGGTGCTGGCGATCCCGACCGTAGCCGCGTCGGGCATGTTCGCGATGATCCTCGGCTACACGATCCCCGACATTCCCGGCATCCGATGGGTGTCGCCGGTGCTCGGCACCGTGATCTTCGTCTGGGGCGGTCGACCGTTCCTCACCGGTGCGGTGAGCGAAATTCGTTCGCGCGCACCGGGAATGATGCTTCTGATCGGGTTGGCGATCACGGTGGCGTTCGTGTCGTCGATGGGCAGCAGCCTGGGGTTGCTGGGCCACGAACTCGACTTCTGGTGGGAACTGTCGCTGCTGATCGTGATCATGCTGCTCGGCCATTGGATTGAGATGCGGTCGCTGGCACAGACCAGTTCCGCGCTGGACTCGCTGGCCGCGCTGCTGCCCGACGAGGCCGAGCGCGTCGAAGGCGACGAGCAGGTGCGGGTGCCGCCGTCGCAGCTGCGGGTCGGCGACCTGGTGGTGGTTCGACCGGGCGGCAGCGTCCCAGCCGACGGCGAGATCGTCGAGGGCACCGCCGCGATGAACGAGTCGATGGTCACGGGCGAGTCGCGGCCGGTGTCGCGCGGACCCGGCGAGCGCGTGGTGGCCGGCACCGTCGCCACCGACTCCGGCCTTCGCATCAGGGTCACCGCCGTGGGAGACGACACCGCGCTGGCCGGCATCCAGCGCCTGGTCACCGAGGCGCAGAACTCGTCGTCGCGGGCACAGCGGCTGGCCGACACCGCCGCGGGCTGGCTCTTCTGGTTCGCGCTGGGGTCGGCGATCATCACCGCGATCGTGTGGGGGTTCTTCGGTCATCCCGACCAGGCGGTGATTCGCACCATCACGGTGCTCGTGATCGCGTGCCCGCACGCGCTGGGCCTGGCCATCCCGCTGGTGGTGTCGATAGCCACCGAGCGCGCGGCGCGCGGCGGCGTGCTGGTGAAAGACCGCCTCGCGCTGGAGAGCATGCGCACGGTCAACGCGGTGTTGTTTGACAAGACCGGCACGCTGACCAAGGGTGAGCCGGCCGTGACGGGGATCGCAGCCGCCCGCGGTAGTGACGACGATGTGCTGGCACTGGCGGCCGCTGCGGAATCCGACAGCGAGCATCCGCTGGCCCGCGCGATCGTCGAAGCGGCGCGGCGGCGGGAGCTTTCGGTGCCGCGCTGGACCGACTTCTCGTCGTCGCCGGCCGTCGGTGTCACCGCGACCGTCGACGGACGGATCGTTCGGGTGGGTGGCCCCCGCATGCTCGAGGAGGCGGGGCTGACCGAGCTGGCTGAGACGGCGGCCTGGCACGACGAGGGCGCGATCGTGTTGCACGTCGTCGCCGACGGCGCCGTGGTCGGCGCGCTGAAGCTCGCCGACGAGGTGCGCGCCGAGTCCCGGCAGGCCGTCGACGCGCTGCACCGCCTCGGGATCCGGGTCGTGATGATCACCGGCGATGCGCCTGCGGTCGCCGAAGCAGTGGCCGGCGACCTCGGCATCGACCGCGTGTTCGCCGGGGTGCGGCCGGAGGACAAGGCTGCGAAAGTCAGCGAATTGCAAAGCGAGGGGCTGAAAGTCGCGATGGTCGGCGACGGCGTCAACGACGCCCCGGCGCTGGCGCAGGCCGACGTCGGGATTGCGATCGGCGCGGGCACCGATGTGGCGATCGCGTCGGCAGGCGTGATCCTCGCCAGCTCAGATCCCCGCTCGGTGCTGTCGGTGATCCAGCTGTCGAAGGCCACCTACCGCAAGATGAAGCAAAACCTTTGGTGGGCGGCGGGATACAACCTGATCTCGGTGCCGCTGGCGGCGGGTGTACTGGCGCCGGTCGGCTTCGTGATGCCGATGTCAGTCGGCGCGCTGCTGATGTCGCTGTCGACGGTGGTGGTCGCCGTCAATGCGCAGCTGCTGCGGCGGCTTGACCTGACGCCCGAGGCGAGCGTGCGTGCGGTGCTGGGCGATTCGGCCGTCAACGCGCACCGAGACAGAGAGCATGGTCGTGAATCGGACGAAATCACGACCATGACTTCTGTTTCGGCGAAATAGGTCCGGGCCTCAGGCGTCGAGGTCCTGCTGGACCAGGTCCGCGATCGTCTGCATCACCTGCTCGTCCTCGGACGCGACGGTCACCTGAGCGCCGTTGCCGGCACCGAGCGTCATGATCATCAGCGCCGAGCCGGCGTCCACCGGCTCGCCGCCGTCGACCGACAGTGTGACTGGGACACCGGCCTTGACAGTGGCCTCGGCGATGATCGCGGCGGGCCGGGCATGCAGGCCGATGGCGGAGCCGACGATGACGGTCTTGGTGTGCATGAGCGATTCTCCTTACTGTTTCAAGAATGACCGCCTCGTCGGCGCCCACGTCACAGAAGGCCACCGTCCTGCGCGGCGTACCCGCCGTCGCGGGCGTTGCATACGCGCCCGCGATCCGCCCCGGCCGGTCGCCGGTGATGGACGACGTCGACTCGCTGCCCGACGTCGAGAAGTCGGTGCGCCCCGCCGAGGCAGCCAGATTCACCGCGGCCGCCTCCGTGGTGGCCGACCGGCTTCGGGAGCGCGCACAGCACACCACCGGCGCGGCGTCGGAGGTGCTGGCCACGACGGCCGGCCTGGCCCAGGACCGTGCGTGGCTCGGCGCGGCCGAGAATCGGATCGAGGCCGGCACCCCGGCGGTTCGGGCCACGGTTCAGGCCGTCGAGCAGTTCGTCGACCTGTTCACCCAGATCGGCGGCCTGATGGCCGAGCGGGTGACCGATCTGCGCGACATCCGCGACCGCGTCGTGGCCGAGCTGTTCGGACTTCCCGAACCCGGGGTGCCGCAGCCGGCGCAGCCGTCGGTCCTGTGCGCTGAAGACCTGGCGCCGGCCGACACCGCGGGGCTGGACCCGGCACTGATCGTCGGGTTGGCCACCACGTTCGGCGGCCCGACAAGCCACACCGCGATCATCGCCAGGCAGCTGGGCATCCCGTGCGTGGTCGCGGTCGCCGGGCTCGACGACGTCGCGGCCGGTGCGATGGTTCTGGTCGACGGCACGCTGGGCACCGTGACCGTGTCGCCGGGCGAGGCGGCGGCCACCGCGGCGGTCGACAAGGCCCGCCGCGACGCGGAGCTTCTAGCCAGCTGGTCCGGCCCGGGTGCGACGGCCGACGAGCATGCGGTCTCGGTGCTCGCCAACGTCCAGGACGGCGCCGCGGCGCGCGCGGCGCGGCAGACACCGGCGGAGGGCGTCGGGTTGTTCCGCACCGAGTTGTGCTTCCTCAACCGCGACCGCGAACCGTCGGTCGCCGAGCAGACCGCCATTTACACCGAAGTGCTGCAAGCGTTTTCGGGACTGAAGGTGGTGATCCGCACGCTGGACGCCGGGTCGGACAAGCCGCTGAAGTTCGTCCGCCACCCCGAGGAGGCCAACCCGGCGCTCGGCGTGCGCGGGTTCCGGATCAGCGAAGGCAATCCCGGGCTGCTGGAGCGTCAGCTCGAGGCGATCGCCGCCGCCGGCGCGGACACCGGCTCCTCGCCCTGGGTGATGGCGCCGATGATCGCCACGGCCGACGAGGCCAAGACCTTCGCCGCGCTCGCCCGGTCGTACGGCCTGACGCCGGGCGTGATGATCGAGGTGCCCGCCGCCGCGCTGCTCGCCGACAAGGTGCTCGAGCACGTCGACTTCCTGTCGATCGGCACCAACGATCTGGCCCAGTATGCGATGGCCGCCGACCGGATGTCGGCCGAGCTGGCCGCGCTGACGGACCCGTGGCAGCCCGCGGTGCTCGCGCTGGTCGCCGCGACGGCCCGCGCCGGTGCTGCCGCCGGCAAGCCGGTAGGGGTGTGCGGCGAGGCGGCGGCCGATCCGTTGCTGGCCTGCGTGCTGGCCGGCCTGGGCATCACGTCGCTATCGGCAGCGGCCGCCGCGGTGCCCGGGGTGGGGGCGAAGCTGGCCTCGGTGACGCTGCAGCAGTGCCGGGACGCCGCCGATGCCGTCGTGGGAACAGCTAGCCCGGCGGCGGCGCGTGCGGCTGCCCGGGAGATCCTCGGCGCCGAGTAGCTTGAGACCCCATGTGTACCCGGGTGCTGTGGAGCGACAACGATCTCGCCGTACTCGCGGGCCGCAGCATGGACTGGCCGGAGTCCACCGAGCCGCTTGTCGTGGCGTTTCCGCGTGGTCGTGAGCGCGACGGCGGCGCGGTCGCCGGTCAGACCGTCGTCGCGCAGAACCCGCTGCGCTGGACCAGCCGATACCGCAGCCTCGCCACGACGGTCTACGGCATCGGCACCGTCGACGGACTGAACGAGCGGGGATTTGCCGCCCACGGACTGTATCTGCAGGAAACAGATTTCGGAGTGCGGGACCCGTCTCGACCGGGTCTGCACGCAGGCCTGTGGGTGCAGTACCTCCTCGACCGGGCCGCCAGTGTCGGTGAGGCACTGGAGCTGTTGGACGGCATCCAGATCGTCATGGTCACCGCTCGCGGACACGACGCGACGATCCACCTCGCGCTGGAGGACGTCTCGGGCGACTCAGCGGTCATCGAGTTCGACCACGGCAGGCAGGTGGTCCATCACGGTCGCGAATTCACGCTGATGACCAACGACCCCCCTTACAACCAACAGCTGGAACTTCTTTCCCGACACGACTTTTCACATCCCAGCCGCGACATGCCGCTGCCGGGGAACGTCAACGCCGTCGACCGGTTCCAGCGCGCCGCCTACTACAGCGCGCTGATGCCGAAGCCTGAGACCGAGCGGCAGGCGGTGGCTTCCGTGATGGCGGTGATGCGCAACGTCTCGGTACCGTTCGGTGCGCCGTACGGCGAATTCGGCGTCTACAACACCGAGTACCGGACGGTCACGGACTTGACCAATCTGCGGTACTTCTTCGAGCTCACCACGAGCCCGAACGTCATCTGGGTCGACTTCGGCACGCTCGATCTTCCCGACGGCGCCGACCCGCAGGCGATCGATCCCTACGACGAGACGCTGATCGGCAACGTCACGTCGCGGTTCGCGCCCCGCCCGCTCCCATTCTGAACTGCTCGCGGGAATTAATCGGACCGTGGTCCGGTTATCGCGGGCATGCCAGCAATTACCGCAGACACATTGACATTGCCGCGTATCGCCGTGGCCGGGCCCGCCGACACCGAACGTGCGGTGCGCTCCGTGACCACCGGCCCGCACGGCTACGAGGGCGAGGGATTTCCCGTCGTCCGCGCGTTCGCCGGCGTCCCGGCGGCGGCGCTCGACCCGTTCGTGCACATGGACCAGATGGGTGAAGTCGAATATCAGCCGGGTGAACCCAGGGGCACGTCGTGGCACCCGCACCGCGGCTTCGAGACCGTCACCTACATGATCGACGGTCGGTTCGCGCATCAGGACTCCCACGGCGGCGGCGGCCTGATCACCGACGGCGCGACGCAGTGGATGACCGCCGGATCGGGCATCCTGCACATCGAGACGCCGCCCGCCGAGCTGGTCGAGAGCGGCGGGGTGTTCCACGGCATTCAGCTGTGGGTCAACCTGCCACGAGCCGCGAAGTTCGCGTCGCCGAAGTATCAGGCCATCGAGGGCAACCAGGTCGCGCTGCTGTCGTCAGCAGACGGCGGAGCGCTCGTGCGAATCATCGCCGGCGCCATCGGAGACTACTCGGATTCGATGTCGCCGGCCCTGCGGCTCCGTGGCCCCGGGTCGACGTACACGCCAATCACGTTGGCGCACGCGACCATTGAGCCCGGCGCCCGGCTGAATGTGCCGTGGAACCGAGACTTCAACGCGCTGGTGTACGTGTTGTCCGGGCGCGGCACAGTCGGACCGGTCGGTCATCCCATCCAGCAGGGTCAGCTGGCCGTGCTTGGTCCTGGGGATCGAATCACCGTGACCGCGGCTCATGACCAGGACGGCAATCGGCCCGCTTTGGAGGTTCTGCTGTTGGGCGGCAAGCCGATTCGTGAGCCGGTGTTTGCCTACGGGCCGTTCGTGATGAACTCCAAGAGCGACATCATCCGAGCGCTCGAGGACTACGAGTCGGGGCGGTTCGGCAGGATTCCACCGGACGCGCTTATGCCGCACCGCGCCGGCGGGTCGTGACGAGCGCCTCGGCCGCCGAAGGATAGATCAACTCGAGCTCACCGAGGCTCGCGGCGACCATGATCAGCGGAAGCGCCGCCGCGACCGCCGAATCACCGCCCGTGGATTCCGCCCGCAGCGCCGGCACCACGTCGTCGCTGATCGGCGGCCACACCGTGTCGTCGCGACCGGCGAGGCGATCGCACACCGCGTCGGTGTGGGCCTCGAGGATCTTCTTCGCCCGCGGGTACGCCGTCAGCGGGGGAGGCCACTGGATGTCGGCGATCAGATCGGCAGCGGTCCGCATCCGCATTACCCGGTTCGACGCGCGGACCACAGGCGCGCGCGAGTCCGTCGCACCTCCGCTCTCTGAAAGATATTGGCGGACAGCGTCATCCAGCGTCCGCCAGGCCACCAGCCCGTCGTGGCCCAAGTCTGTGAGATTGTCGTCGACCGCTTCCGACGCTCCGCGCGTGATGCGGTGCACCGCGGCCTGCAGGTAGCGCGAAAACGTCTCGCGCGCCGACTCGATCGTGGCGTTCACGACGACCTTCGCGCCCCGCGGCCACAGCAGCACCGACACCACCATCGCGGCGAACGCACCGACCACGACGTCCTCGACGCGCACCAGTCCGACGCGCCAGCCCGTCGGCACGATGAGGTTGAAGATCACCAGCACCATCATCGTGAACGCGGCCTGTGCTGCGGTGAACGACGCCACCTCGGGGACGTAGGCCGACGCGAACACCAGGACCGGCAGCAGCACCCACAGCACCACGGGGTCCACGCCGAGCACCGTGATCAGCAGCGCGCCGATCACGAACCCGATCGTCGTGCCGACCACCGCGCGCACGAGGTTCGTGCCGGTGGTCAACGCGCTGCTGCGCAGCACCGACATCGCGCCGAGCACCACCCAGAAGCCGTGCTGCACCGGGAAGATGTGGGTGATCGCCACGGCCAACGCCAGACCCAACCCGGTGCGCAGGCTGTTGCGCAGCGCGACCGAGCGGGTCGCCAGGAACCCGGCGGTAATGCTGGCGACGGCAGCGGTTTCGGGCAGCACCCGGTCAGACGCGCCGGTCTCGGGTAATTGGCGGCCAAGAGCGCGAGCCCAGACCGGACGGGCGTCGGCGGCCGCGGCCGCGGCGATGACGCGCCCCGTCGCGCCGATTGTCGCCGCGACGGTGCGGCGGGTCAGTAGCCTGCGGCCGACCGCGACTGCGGACCCGTCGTCCGGCTCGCCGAGCACCGCTGCGATGTCTTCGCGGTAGCGGCCGCGGGCCACCGCGCGCAGCTCGTCCAATGCCGCGGCGAGCTCGTCACGGCTGGGTGCCCGGTCGGCCGGGCGGGAGATGCTCAGCACCCGTGCGGAATCGCGCAGCACGCGAACCGCGGGCTCCTTCATATCGTCGAGCACCTCACCGGTACCGGCGCCGATGCGCTCGGTGATCCACTCCAGGTCGTCGACCACCCGCACCAGCGCGCGGCTGCCTGCCGTCAGGCCGACCGGACGAAAGTCGGCGCCGAGGAAGTTCGCCCGCAGGGCGTTCATCGCCGCCGTCACCTGCTGCCCCGACGCGTTGCCGGCCAGGCGATCGGCCAGTGCGCCGCACACCTGCGCGGCGTGTCGGCGCAGCTCGTCGTGGTGCCGCGGCGGCAGCAGGAACAGCGATGCCGGCACGCAGATCGCCAGCGCGATCAGCCAGCCGAGCAGCCGCTCATTGATCGGGCCGGGCGGTGTGCAGGCCGGCAGCACGAATGTCAGCAGCGTCGCCCGCTGGCCGGCGGCGATCGTCTCGCTCAGCACTCCGGAGAACGTCACGACCACGCCGAGGACGAACATCGTCGTCACGGCCAGCCATGGATGCGGTGCCACCAGCGTGCCCAGCGTGATCAGGACAGCGCCGTTGACGCCCAGCCCGGCATACGCGAGCGCGCGGTTCTGCCGGTTGCCGGGGAAATCGGCGAGCACCATCAGCGCGAACGAGCCAAAGATCGTGAACAGCGGTGTCTGCGACGCGCCGATCCGGAAACTGACGGCGGCCGCGACCGGCACGACGATCGCTGCCCGCACCGCGCGCCGCAGGCCGTCGCGCTCGGGGTCACGCGCCTTCAGCCGGTGAAGGACGACCGGCACCGGCATGGCTGGATGCTAGACGAGGGAAGGACTCAGGCGCGCCGGGCGATGCTGGCGAACCGGCCGTCGTCGAGGCATTCGAGCAGCTGGCCCGCGATCCACTTCAGGGAGGTCTTGTCCTTGGGCAGGCTGCACTGCTCGTAGCCGATCAGAAGGTAGACCGCCCAGTCGGCGAACACCTGGGCTTGGCGCTCGTCCTGCAGGACCTGGTGCGCGGCCTCGCGCATGATGTCGTGGCGCGCCCGGTCGACCGTCTCCTGCGCGGCGTGCACTTCGGGATCGAGGTTGCTACAGGTGCGGATGGCCGCCTCGGTGTCGTGCGGGAGCCTCAGCCCGTTGCGGATCAACTGGTCGATCCGCCGTCGGGGGTCCGGTTCGCGCCCGCAGCAATCCATCAGCTTCGTGGTGCTGGCCCTCATCATCCAGTGGTTCACGAGCTCGTGAGTGTAGGCCGGCCAGCTACTGAAGTTGTGGTAGAAGGACCCACTGGTGACGCCGAGACGGTTACAGACCTCGGCCAGCTTCAATCCGCCGTAGCCGAGGTCGGAGAGCATGTCGAGGCCCGTGTCGAAGTAGGCCTCGCGCGACAGACTGGTCGTCGCCATGTGAGGGACCATAACCAAAAAATTGCCCAGGCTAATCTTGTCGGCGGTCCCTAGAGGTCACAGTTTGACCCCTGCGTAAATTAATAGACCAACCCGGGTGAATTTATTAGAACGTGTGGCAGAATGCGTGAGTGCCAAAGGCGTCCAGGGGACCGGGAAGGCCTCCGGCGGCGAAGGCTGCGGACACGCGAGAGCGCATCGTGCGGGCTGCGCGCCAGGTCTTCAGCGAACTGGGCTACGACGCGGCGACGTTTCAGGAAATCGCGGTCCGCGCCGACCTGACGCGGCCCGCAATCAACCACTATTTCAAGAGCAAGAAGCTGCTCTATCGGGAAGTGGTCGAGCGAACCAACGAAATGGTCGTTCTGAAAGGCGTGGAAACGGCGTTCGCCGCGACGACTTTGCTCGGACAGCTGGAAGGCTTTATCAGCGCCGCGGTGGGCTCCGACCTCGAGGACCGCTCAGCGGCGGCGTTCCTTGTCACGTCGGTGCTGGAATCTCACCGCCATCCGGAACTCAGGCGTGAGGATCACGACGCACTGCTGGGCACGCGTCAGTTCCTGACGTGGGCGGTCACCGGCGCCATCGAACGCGGTGAACTCACCACCGAGACCCCGGTCGCGCAGGTCGTCGAGGTGATGACTGCGATGTTCTGGGGGATGGGCTTCTACGCCGGTTTCATCGGCAGTCACGAAGGGCTGGAGATGATCACCGAACACTTCAAGAAGCTGATGATCGGTAAGCTCTGGGACTGGAAAGCTTAGCGCGCTGCGTGATATGCGGCACACCACCGCATAGGTTGCCTAACTTATTGGGTAGTATGGCTCACGAAATGAGTCAGCCGCAGATTTCATCGGTACGCACGCCCGGCGACAGCTGGGAGATCACCGAAAGCGTCGGCGCTACCGCACTTGGGGTCGCGGCAGCGCGGGCCGCTGAAACCGCGCAATCGGACCCGCTGATCCGAGACCCATTCGCCTACCTGCTGGTCTGTACCGCAGGCCCGGGTTGGGCCGAATTGGCCGGTGGCTCTGCGCCCTGGTACGGCGACGACGAACGCGGCCGGACCATCGATGAGATGTCTCGCAGCTATCAGGCTGTGCGGACCCACTTCTTCGACGAGTACTTCGGCGCCACGTGCCGGTCAGGCATTCGTCAGGTCGTGATCCTGGCGGCAGGGCTGGACTCGCGGGCATACCGGCTGAACTGGCCGGCGGGCACCGCGGTATTCGAGATCGACCAGCCCAAGGTGCTCGCGTACAAGAGCGCCACGCTCGAGGCGCACGGAGCGGTCCCGAACGCGACGCGCCATACCGTTGCCGTGGACCTGCGTGACAACTGGCCGGCCGCGCTGATCGACGCTGGCTTCGATCCGCGCCGGCCGACGGCCTGGCTGGCCGAGGGGCTGCTGCCGTACCTGCCGGCCGACACGCAGGACCGGCTGTTCGAGATGGTTACCGCGCTCAGTGCGCCGGGCAGCAGGATCGCCGTCGAGGCGTTCACACCGCACACATCGCAATCCGACGAGCAGCGCGCCGCCTGGCGGGAACGCACCGCGCGACTGCGCCAGCAGCTGGGATTGGACGACGACTTCGAGGCGCTGATCTACCAGGAACCCGACCGCGCCGACGCCGCCCGGTGGTTGGAGGAGCACGGCTGGCAGGTGCATGCCGTCGACAGCCACGACGAGATGGCCCGGCTGGGTCGTCCCGTCCCCGAGGAGCTGGTCGAGGAGAGCGTGTCCAGCACGCTGGTTTCGGCCCGACTCTGACGTTAATCATAAGCCTCACAACACAATTCAGGGAGAAGCGATGAGCGCGCTGCGCACCGATGACGACACGTGGGACATTGCCACCAGCGTGGGCAGCACCGCGGTGTTGGTCGCCGCCGCCCGGGCTGCCGAAACCGCCCGCCCGGACCGGCTGATCAGCGACCCCTACGCGGAGATCCTCGTCGCGGGGGCCGGCACCGGCATCTGGGAGCAGATGCTCGACGACGAGCTTCCCGCCAAGCTGGCCGCTGTCGACCCTGGGGCGGCCGCGATCTTCGAGTACATGCGCAGTTACCAGGGCGTGCGCACGCACTTCTTCGACGCGTTCTTCGCCGACGCGACCGCGCACGGCGTCCGCCAGATCGTCATCCTGGCGTCGGGCCTGGATTCGCGCGCGTACCGGCTCGACTGGCCCGCGGGCACCGTCGTCTACGAGATCGATCAGCCCAAGGTGCTCGAGTACAAGGCGGCGACGCTGGCCGCCCACGGCGCCCAGCCGTCCGCGGAGCGACACGAGGTCCCGATCGACTTGCGCCAGGACTGGCCGGCCGCGCTGCGAGCCGCCGGGTTCGATCCGTCGCAGCCGACCGCGTGGCTGGCTGAGGGTCTGCTGATGTATCTGCCCGGCGCCGCCCAGGACCGGCTGTTCGAGCAGATCACCGCACTGTCCGCCGCCGGTAGCCGGATTGCGGTCGAGACCGCGGGCCGGCACGCGCCGGAACGTCGCGAGGTGATGCGGGAACGCTTCGAGCGGATCGCCGATCAGATCGGAATGCAGGAAGGCCCCGACATCACCGACCTGACCTACGACGATCCCGACCGCGCCGATGTCGCGGACTGGCTCAACGCCCACGGCTGGGCTGCGACCGGCGAGCCGTCGCACGAGGTTCAGCGCCGGCTTGGCCGCCACATCGAGGTTCCGATGAACGACGGCGACGCGTTCGCCACGTTCGTCACCGCCGAAAGGGCGCCCCAACCGGTTGGTTAGGATCGCGGTCATCCGGTCAGGAAGGACCCGAGATGACCACCGAATCCGTCGCACCAGCGCCACAGGCAGCCGCCGCCCCAGCATCGGAGGTCGCGGAGACCGTCGCCCGGCTTCGGCGGACCTTCGCCACCGGCCGCACCCGCAGCGTGGAATGGCGACAGGACCAGCTGCGCAAACTCGAGAAGCTGATGGTCGACAACGAGCCGGCCATCGCCGCGGCGCTCGACGCCGACCTCGGCCGCAAGCCGTTCGAGGCCTGGCTGGCCGACGTCAGCAGCGTCGCCGGCGAAGCGAAGGACGCCGCCAAGAACGTCCGTAAGTGGATTCGGCGCAAGTACCGGCTGCTGGAGCTCTCGCAGCTGCCCGGACGCGGGTGGGTGGAGTACGAGCCGTACGGCACGGTGTTGATCATCGGCGCGTGGAACTTCCCGTTCGCGTTGACGCTCGGCCCGGCAGTGGGTGCGATCGCCGCGGGAAACACCGTGGTGCTCAAGCCATCCGAGGTCGCTCCGGCGTCGTCGGCGTTGATGGCTGAGCTGGTGGCGCGGTACCTGGACAACGAGGCGATCGCGGTCGTGGAGGGCGACGGCGCGGTGAGCCAGAAACTCATCGCGCAGGGGTTCGACCACTTGCTGTTCACCGGCGGCACCGAGATCGGACGCAAGGTGTACGAAGGCGCAGCGCCGCATCTGACGCCGGTCACGCTTGAACTGGGCGGCAAAAGCCCGGTGATCGTGTCCGCCGACGCCGACATCGACGTCGCGGCCAAGCGCATCGCGTGGACCAAGCTGCTCAACTCCGGCCAGATCTGCATCGCCCCCGATTACGTTCTCGCCGATGCGAAGATCTGTGACGAACTGGTCGACAAGATCAAGGACGCCGTCACGACATTCGAAGCGGGCGAGACGGGCGGGAAGCCGATCGTGAACAAGCGGCACTTCGACCGCCTGACGAACTCCCTGGCCGCCACCAAGGGCACCGTCGCAGTCGGTGGCGGCTCGGATGCCGCTCAGTGCCGGATCGAACCGACCGTCGTCGTCGACCCCGATCCCGACGAGCCGCTGATGACGGACGAGATCTTCGGCCCGATCCTGCCCGTGCTGACCGTCCAATCCCTCGACGAGGCAATCACATTCGTCAACTCGCGGCCCAAGCCGCTGGCCGCCTACCTGTTCACCAAGGCCAAGGCTGTGCGCGAACGCGTGATCAGGGAGGTGTCGGCGGGCGGCATGCTCGTCAACCACCTCGTCTTCCACTTCGCCACCAACAAGCTGCCGTTCGGCGGCGTCGGACCGTCGGGCATGGGCGCTTACCACGGCAAGTTCGGGTTCGAGGAATTCAGCCACCGCAAGTCCGTGATGACCAAGCCGACCCGGCCCGACCTCACGGCCATGATCTACCCGCCGTACACCGAAAAGGCGTGGAAGCTGGCGCGCAGGATCTTCTAGCGCCCGCCTCGCGTCGCCCGTACCCACGAAAGGAAATTCAGTGCCAGGAGTGCAGGACCGCGTCGTCGTCGTCACCGGAGCGGGAGGCGGTCTCGGCCGCGAATACGCGCGGACGCTGGCCCGTGAGGGCGCCAGCGTCGTCGTCAACGATCTGGGCGGCGCCCGCGACGGCACCGGCGCCGGTTCGGCGATGGCCGATCAGGTGGTGGCCGAAATTCGCGAGGCGGGTGGCCGGGCGGTGGCCAACTACGACAGCGTCGCCGACGCCGACGGAGCCGCCGGCATCGTCAAGACCGCACTCGACGAGTTCGGCGCGATCCACGGCGTGATCAGCAACGCCGGAATCCTGCGGGACGGCACGTTTCACAAGATGCCGTTCGAGAACTGGGACGCCGTGCTGAAGGTGCACCTGTACGGCGGCTACAACGTGATCCGTGCGGCCTGGCCGCATTTCCGCGAGCAGAGCTTCGGCCGCATTGTCGTCGCGACGTCCACCAGCGGGCTGTTCGGCAACTTCGGCCAGGCCAACTACAGCGCCGCGAAGCTGGGGCTGGTGGGGCTGATCAACACGCTCGCGCAGGAAGGCGCGAAGTACAACATCAAGGCCAACGCGGTCGCGCCGATCGCGGCGACCCGGATGACCGAGGACATCCTGCCGCCGGAGGTGTCCAAGAAGCTCACGCCGGAATACGTTGCGCCGGTGGTGGCCTACCTGTGCGGCGAAGAGGTGCCCGACACCGCGTCGGTGTTCATCGTCGGCGGGGGCAAGGTGCAGCGCGCGGCGCTGTTCCAGAACGAAGGTGTGACGTTCTCCGACGTGCCGTCGGTCGACGACGTGGCGGGCAGGTGGAATGAGATCGACGACCTGTCCGCAGCGAAGCAGGCCAGCTTCTCGGTTGGCTAGCCTTCCGTGAAAGCGGTTGTCGCCGAGGAGCTTTCCGGGCCATCGGGACTGGTTTATCGGGACGTCGACGACGTGGCGGACCAGATGGACGGTGCGATCGTTATCGACGTGCATGCGGCCGGCGTGACGTTTCCCGACCTGTTGGTGATTCGCGGCGAGTACCAGATGAAGGCGGCCCCGGGGTTCATCCCGGCGCGGAGGTCGCCGGTGTGGTGGTGTCCGCTCCGGAGGAGTCGGGCATCGAGCCGGGCGACCGGGTCGCCGCGGTGACGATGAACGGCGGCTACGCCGAGCGGATCGCGGTTCCGCCGGAAAGCGTGTTCCCGACGGCCCCGGGGCTCGACGATGCGGAGGCGGCGGCGCTGTTGCGCAACTACCACACGATGTACTTCGCGCTGGCGCGGCGTGGTGCGCTGCGGCCGGGGGAGACGGTACTGGTGCTCGGGTCGGCGGGCGGTGTCGGCACAGCCGCGGTACAGATCGCAAAGGCGCTGGGCGCCAACGTTATTGCCGCGGTGCACCGCGCCGACGCTGTCGGGTATGTTTCGTCCCTGGGCGCCGACCTGGTGCTGCCGTTGACGGACGACTGGCTGCAGGCCGTGCGCGAGCACGGCGGCGGCGAGGGCGTGAACCTGGTCGTCGACCCGGTGGGTGGCGAGTCGTTCGACGACGCGATACGCGCGCTGGCTGCCGAGGGCCGGCTGCTGGTGATCGGCTTTGCGGCAGGCCGCATCCCGACGGTCAAGGTGAACCGGCTGCTGATGCGCAACGTCGGCGTGCTCGGGGTGGGGTGGGGCGAATACTTCCTGACCCATCCCGGTGCTGAGCAGTTGTTCGGTCATGGCGTCGGCGAGCTGGTCAAGGCAGGGCTCAGACCTCCTCCGCCGGTTCGCTATCCGCTGTCGAAAGCCCGTGAGGCGCTGCAGCTACTGGCTGACGGCGGCGTGTTCGGCAAGCTGGTGCTCGAGCCGTAGCCGGGCGGTGCTGGCGCCGGCGGAGTACTTTTTAGACCAGCACACGGCGCAGTGGCCCGGCTGGGAGGACACGGATATGACCAGGACGCCCCTGAAACTTCCCGCGATCGCGACCGTGGCCGCAGTTCCGCTCATCCTCCTCAGCACAGGATCTGGACCCGCCTACGCGGACGATGTGGCGTTGCCGACTCCCGCTCCCTCTGGTGTTGACGTGGGTCCTGAGGTTGAGATTGGTCCAGGGGTCGAGATCGGTTCCCCTGCCGAATCGTCTCTTGTCGACGACCTTCTGGGGGTGATCGGCGGCGGCTCGGATCTCGGTCCGCTATCGGATTGAATGGTCACATGAGCGCTACCGGAACGTTTCTGGTTGCGCTCGCGATCTTCGTCGGGCTGGTCGGGATTGTGGTGCCGCTGCTGCCCGGGCTGCTGCTGGTGTACGCGGCGATCCTGGTGTGGGCAGTCGTCGAGCACACCGTCGCGTCATGGGTCACGCTGGGAGTCGTCACGGTCATCGTGGGCGCCACCACCACGGTGAAGTACCTGTGGCCGGTGCGCCGGTTGCGCGGCGCCGACGTGCCGACGTCAACATTGCTCGTCGGCGCCGTCTTGGGCATCGTCGGGTTCTTCGTGATCCCCGTGCTCGGCCTTGCGCTGGGTTTCGTCGGCGGCGTCTACCTCGCCGAGTTGGCCCGCCGACGCGATCAACGGCGGGCGTGGGCGTCCACTGTGCACGCGGTCAAGGGCGTCGCGCTGTCGATCGGCGTCGAGCTGACCGGTGGGCTTGTCGCCGCCGCAATCTGGCTGCTCGCGGTGCTGCTCAGCTGACGGGTGAGCAGCAGGTTCTGCCCTCACCACCTCCAACGTGAGCCCACTGCGAAAAAATCGGCGAAAAAGTCGCCTTCAGCGCACATTCGGCGCGGACAGGGCGCTACAGCAGTGCGGTGCGCAGCGCGTCGATGTCGGCGGGCGACACGCCCGACTCCTGCAGGTAGGCGTCCAGCGACCCGTAGTTGTCGTCGATGCTCTGGCGAGCCGCCGTCAAGTATTCGTCACGCACGCCGAGCACCTCGTCGGACAGCCGCGCCTCGGCGAACATCACGGCCTCGGGCGTCAGCTCCGAGCCGGCACGCTCGTGAACCATCGTCAGGATGCGCTCGCGCAACTGCGGCACCGCGGTGTTGCTGCGCAGGTAATCATCGAGGATGGCGTCCCGGTCGACGCCCAGCGACTCGAGCACCACGGCCACCGTGAAGCCGGTGCGGTCCTTGCCTGCGAAGCAGTGCGTAATCACCGGGCGTCCGCTTGCCAGCAGCGAGATCACTTGACGTACCGCATTTCTCGCGCCGCCAAGGGTCGGGAAGCGGCGGTACTCGTCGGTCATGTACCGCACGGCCGCCTCCGCCGGCGGCTCGTCGTCCGGCTGCTCTGTCAGCATCCGGGTGAACGAATGCTCGTGTGGCGCTTCGCCGTCGGCGTCTTCGGCCAGATCAGGGAACGGCAGCGGATGGATGGCGACGTCGTCGTGCACGCGGCCGGGTCCGCGGCGCTCAACCTCCCGCGGCGAGCGCAGGTCGGCGACGTCGAAGACACCCAGCGCTCGAAGCTCGTCGCGTCCGTCGTCCTCCAGAGCGCTCAACTCGCTGGACCGGAAGAACCTGCCCGGTCGTACACCGGTGGCGTCGGCCACATCGCGGAAGTTCCACGCTCCCTTCAGGTCTGGCACGATTAGGTGACCGCCGCGACGAAAGCGCTTTTCTCCCGGCCGATTTCGGCGCGAGCGATGGTGCGCATATGCACCTCGTCGGGCCCGTCGAAGATCCGCATCGCCCGATGCCAGGAGTACAGCTGCGCCAGCGGGGTGTCGTCGCTGACGCCCGCCGCGCCGTGCACCTGGATGGCGCGGTCGATAACGTCGCAGGCCACCTTCGGTGCTACCGCCTTGATCTGGCTGACCAGCAGGTGGGCGGCTTTGTTGCCGTGCTGGTCGATGGTCCAGGCCGCCTTCTCGCACAACAGCCTGGCCTGGTCGATCTCGTTGCGGCACTTCGCAATTGACTCGCGCACTACTCCCTGCTCGGCAAGTGGTTTGCCGAACGCCCACCGGTTGCGGGCGCGGTCGACCATCAACGCCAGCGCACGCTCGGCGGCGCCCATGGCCCGCAAGCAGTGGTGGATGCGGCCCGGTCCCAGCCGCGCCTGTGCGATTGCGAAGCCCGATCCTTCCTCGCCCAGCAGGTTCTCCGTCGGCACGCGGACCTTGTCGTAGATGACCTCACAGTGCCCGTGCTGGTCTTGCCAGCCGAACACCGGCGTGGAACGAAGGACTGTGACCCCTGGCGTATCTATGGGCACCAGCACCATCGACTGCTGCTGGTGACTGGCAGCGTCGGGGTTGGTGCGGCCCATCACGATCAGGATCTTGCAGCGCGGGTCGGACGCGCCGGACGTCCACCACTTGCGCCCGTTGATGACGTAGTCGCTGCCGTCGCGGACGATCGAGGTCTCTATGTTGCGGGCGTCGCTGGACGCCACGGCGGGCTCGGTCATCGAGAAGGCGCTGCGGATCTCGCCGGCCAACAGCGGCTCGAGCCACTGCTTGCGCTGCTGCTCGGTGGCGAACAGGTGCAGGGTCTCCATGTTGCCGGTGTCGGGCGCCGCGCAGTTGGTGGCTTCCGGCGCGATCTCCATGCTCCAGCCCGTCAACTCCGCCAACGGCGCGTAGTCGGTGTTCGTCAGCCCCGACACCGACGGGAGGAACAGGTTCCACAGCCCGCGCTCGCGGGCGAGCTTCTTCAGCTCCTCGATGACCGGCGGCACGCTGTGGTCGTCGGGACCCCTCTCGAGGCGGTAGCGCTCGTATTCGGCCTCGGCCGGGAACACGAACTCGGTCATGAAAGCGGACAACCGCTTGTGATAGTCCTGCGCCTTGGCCGACATCGCGAAATCCATGATCGTCACACTAAGCCACCACGGACTCCGTTCCGTCGGCCGTACCGGCGTGCGAAGCTTCATGCCATGGCAGCTTCGGCACGCAGGTGATGGCTGAACACACATGAGCAGCACAGATCTCTGGCGGGCGCGCAGGCGGCACCACACGCGGTCGCTGAGGATTGCGGCGGTCCTTCGCCTCGCCGTCGTGATCGTCATGGTCGCTGCCATGCTCCTCGGCACGGCTCACGCCGACTGGCCCAAGCAGAGCGTGTTGCTGGTCGTGTATGGACTCATGGCCGTATGCGTTGCGGTGCTTGCATTTTCGCGCGTCGGCGTATCAGTGATCGGGCTGCGGCAGCGGTTCGTCTTCGCCTTCGCCGACGTGGGTTTCTTGTTCGCGTTCCAGTTGTTGTCGACGGGTGGCTACATCCCCCTGGTGCTAATGGCATTGGTACCGCTGATCGTTGTCCCGCAGCTGTCGTGGCGGCAGGCCGTCGTCGTCCTGTCCGTCAGCGTCGCGGCATTCGTGTATGCCGTGTTGCAAGACGACGTGATCCCCGTGCAGCTGGGCTGGCGGGATTCGGTCTTTCTCTTCGTCATGTACGGATTCCTCTGTTGCACAGGCCTACTCGTAGCCTATGTCGAGGAGCACCATGTCGACGAGATCGCCGCGCTCACCGCGTCCCGCGAAGAGTTGCTCGGCCAGATCATGACGGCGTCCGAGACCGAGCGTCGCCGGATTTCCGAGGCGATTCACGACGGGCCGCTTCAGGACGTACTCGTGGCTCGTCAGGAGATCGGCGAGCTTGCTGCGTCGTCGCGCTCGGAAGAACTCGACCGTGCGATGGTCTGCCTGCGCGATGCGTCCCAGCGGTTGCGAGACGCGACGTTCGAACTGCATCCGGCAGTGTTGGAGCAGGTCGGCTTGGGCGCGGCGGTAGAGCAATTGGCGACGTTCACGGCGACCCGCGCCCGCATCGCCGTCGACACCAACATCGATTACCCCGCACAACAGCCGATCGATCCCATCATGTTCGGTGTTGTCCGCGAGCTGCTGTCCAATGTCGTGCGCCATTCACAAGCGAGCCGGGCCTGGATCACCCTTGTCGTCACCGACTCGATGTGCCGGCTAGACGTCGCCGACAACGGAATCGGGATGACGGACGAACGGGCTGCCCGTCGGCTCGCAGAGGGGCATATCGGCCTGGCCTCTCACCGGGCGCGGGTCGAGGCGGCGGGCGGAAAGTTCACGATCGCCGACGAAGAAGCCGGAACCCATGTGCGCGTGGAGTTGCCGCTTCCCGACTGATCACTCCAACAGCTTGCGGCGCATCGCTTCGGCGACGGCGGCGCCGCGGTCACCGACACCTAGTTTCTCGTACAGCCGCTGCACGTGCGTCTTCACCGTGGAGGGCGCCAGATAGAGCTGGGCGGCGATCGCGGGGATGCTCTTGCCCTCGGAGATGCCGGCGAGCACCTCCCGCTCGCGCGGCGTCAGCACCGGGCCCGTCGGCTCGGCGCGTCGGCGGATCTCGCCGGCAAGACCCGCGGCGACACTGGGCGACACCACGTCTCGGCCCTTCGCGCACGCCAGCACGGCGTTGACGATCTCCGTCTTGTTCGCCTCCTTGGGCAGGAACCCGGCCGCGCCTTCTTGCAGCGCCTGAAAGACGATCGCCGACTCGTCGTGTGCGGACAGGATCAGCACACGTGTCGGCAGTTCGTCGCGGCGTACCGCGGTGACGACCTGGGCACCGTCCAAACCGGGCATTCGGAAGTCGAGCAGCGCCACGTCGGGCCGCTGGGTCCTGATCATTTCGAGAGCGGTGGTTCCGTCTTCGGCTTCGCCGACGACGTCCACCGAGCCGCTCGCGGTCAGCGCCCGCGCGACGCCTTCGCGCACGAGAGGGTGATCGTCGGCGACCACCACGCGCACTTTCTCGTTCGCTGCCGGGCCGGGCATGGTCCCAGCTTGGCACAACGGTGCCCTGCGTATACCCCAATCCCGCCGGATGGGGGACGCCGCATTCCGTCGATGCATGGGCCGAAACCATCCGATCGACGCGACCGCGTCTGCGCCGCACAGTAGTACCGGGCGTTGAATCTCGACGCGAGCGGCGTAAGGCGAAAGGGCATTGATGACAACAATGCTCGAAACCCTCGTCTCGCGGGGTAGGCGTGCTTCTCAATGCCTTCCGCAATGACGACGGGGCCTTCCGCAATGACGACGGGCCTGCCTCGACTGACTGGTCCTTTGAGGGTCTGCGGATGATGACCGTCGGGGGCGACGCGCTCGATCCCGGGCCAGCAGCAACGGATCAAATGCGCAGTGCTGCAACGGCTTCTGCGCGGAATGGCCCTACGAGATCCAATTGCTGTCCGCTGACCAGCTGAGTCACAAGTGAGCGAGGCTACTTCGTCAATGCCCGCGCGATGACGAGGCGCTGAATCTGGTTGGTGCCCTCGAAGATCTGCATGATCTTGGCTTCGCGCATGTAGCGCTCGACGCGGTAGTCGCGGGTGTAGCCGACGCCGCCGAACACCTGCACGGCGTCGGTGGTGACCTTCATCGCGGCGTCGGTGGCGATCAGCTTGGCGACGCTGGCCTGCGTCGAATAGGGGCGGCCGGCGTCGCGGCGGCGGGCGGCGTCGAGATAGGTGGCCCGGGCACTGGTCACCGCGGCGGCCATGTCGGCCAGCACGAACCCCAGGCCCTGGTGGTCAATGATCTTGCGGCCGAATGTCGTTCGCTCGTTGGCGTAGGCGGCGGCCTCGTCGAGTGCCGCCTGCGCCAAGCCCACCGCGACGGCTGCGATGCCCAGCCGGCCGGAATCCAGCGCGGAGAACGCGATCTGCAAACCTTGGCCTTCTCCACCGATGAGCCGGTCGGCGTCGAGGTGGGCGTGGTCGTAAAACGCCGACGTGGTCGGCACGGCGTGCAGCCCCATCTTCTCCTCGGGCTTACCGAACGACAGCCCCGGCAGGCTTGCGGGGATCAGGAAGCAGGAGATGCCGCGGCTGCCTTCTCCGGCGCGGGCGAACAACATGTAGAAGTCGGCCCGCCCGCCGTGGGTGACCCACGACTTCGACCCGTTAATGACGTAGCCGCCGTCGCTGCGCTTGGCCGCGCACCGCAGCGCGGCCGCGTCGGATCCGGCCTGCGGCTCCGACAGGCAGTACGCGCCGATCTGCTCTCCGGAGAGCATGCCGCGCAGCCAGCGCTGCTTTTGGTCGTCCGACCCGAACGTCAGCAGCGGATGACACGACAGGCTGTGCACACTGACCGCCACCGCGATCGCGGCCCAGCGGGCGGCGATCTCCTCGAGTACCTGCAGATACACCTCGAACGGCTGCCCGCCGCCACCCCACTCCTGCGGCTGCGGAAGGCTCAGCAGACCGGCGGCGCCGAGTTGGGGAAATACCCCCTCGGGATATGATTCCGCTTTCTCGTGGGCGTCGACAATCGGCGTCAACACCTTGTCGGCGAGGTCGCGGGCAAGAACGATGAGGTCAGCCGCTTCGTCGGTAGGCAGCAGGCGGTCGACAGGCATGCAGCATGCTTACCGCAGAAGCGGCAGACCGGGGAAGTTGAGATGACAGACAGCCAGACGAGCCCTGATGTCGCCGGCCGGGCGGCTCGGGGTCCTGATGTCGCCGGCCAGGCGGCTCCGACCATCGGGGTGGTTCGGGAGTCCGGTGACGGTGAGCGCAGGGTGGCGCTGGTGCCCAAGGCGGTCCATGCGCTCGCTGGCCGCGGCCTGGCGGTGGTAGTGGAGTCCGGTGCCGGCGACGGTGCGCTGCTGCCCGACGACCTGTACACCGAGGCCGGCGCGACGATCGGCGACGCATGGGGTGCCGACGTGGTGGTGAAGGTGGCCCCGCCGACCGCCGACGAAGTGGGGCGGCTGCGCAGCGGCCAGAGCCTGATCGGATTCCTGGCACCGCGCAACGCCGACAATCAGGTCGACGCGCTGACGAAGGCGGGCGTGCAGGCGTTCGCACTGGAAGCCATCCCGCGGATCTCCCGGGCGCAGACGATGGACGCGCTGTCGTCGCAGGCGAACGTCGGCGGGTACAAGGCGGTGCTGGTGGCGGCCAGCGAGGCGACCCGGTTCTTCCCGATGCTCACCACCGCGGCCGGCACGGTGAAGCCGGCGACTGTGCTGGTGCTGGGCGTCGGGGTGGCGGGCCTGCAGGCGCTGGCCACGGCCAGGCGACTCGGCGCCCGCACCAGCGGCTACGACGTGCGTCCCGAGGTCGCCGAACAGGTGCGGTCGGTGGGCGCGCAGTGGCTGGATTTGGGCATCGACGCCGCCGGCGAGGGCGGCTACGCGCGTGAGCTG
>DASWBF010000324.1:0-5915 GCA_036390735.1 Mycobacterium sp.
GAGGGGGCATTGTTTCCGCGCGCGTCATCAATTGATGACATTCTCGCTTATTAAATTAACTGCGACCCCGAGGTGGCCATGCCGTTTCTACCCCCACAGTGCGGTATGAAGAGGCGTGTCCTCCTCGCCAGACAAGCGTGACCCCATCGCGCAGGCCCGTGCCAACTGGCAACGGTCGGGGTGGGACGACGTCGCCGACGGGATGGTCGCCGTCACGTCGGTGATGCGGGCGCATCAAATCCTGCTGGCGCGGGTGGAGAACGCGCTGCGGCGCTACGACCTGAGCTTCTCCCGATTCGAGTTGCTGCGCCTGCTGGCGTTCAGCCGCACCGGCGCGTTGCCGATCGGCAAGGCGTCCGACGTGCTGCAGGTGCACGTCACCAGCGTCACGCACGCGATCCGGAGGCTGGAGTCGGCGGGACTGGTCGAGCGGGTGCCCCACCCGACCGACGGCCGCACCACGCTGGTGCAGATCACCCCCCTGGGACGCTCGACCGTGGAGGACGCGACGGTGACGCTGAACGACGAGGTGTTCGCCGACATCGGTATGTCCGCCGAGGAGTCGCGGGCGCTGGCCGCGTCGATCGACACGCTGCGCCGCAACTCCGGCGACTTCTAGCGGCTTCTTGCGCCGAAACCGAATTCCAGGTTGTGGTTAGCCCGGTTTCACAGCCCTGGTTTCACTTTCGGCGAGCGGCGTCGGCAGCGGGATCGTCGCGGTGACCGCAGTCCCGGCACCGGGCCGGGACCGGATGTTGAGCCGGCCGCCGACGATCTCGGCGCGCTCGGCCATCGACAGCAGCCCGTAGCCGCCCATCTCGTCGCCGCCGAGCGGATGTTCGAACGTGTCGAAACCCACGCCGTCGTCGACGATTTCGAGCCGCGCGGTGGCGCCGTCCACCGCGAATGTGAGCTTGGCCGTGCTGGCTTTGGCGTGCTTGACCACGTTTTGCAGGCACTCCTGCGCGATGCGGTACAGCGCGATCTCGATGTGGTCGGGCAGCCGGCTGTCGGCGAGCTCCACCTCGAGATCGAGCTGGGGAATCGAACGGGCGAGGCTGGCCAGCCCGCCGGCCAGGCCCAGGTCGTCGAGCACCGGTGGCCGCAGCCCGCCGATCGCGGCGCGGGCCTCCTGCAGCGTCAGCTCGACCAGCTCGCGGGCCTTCTCCAGCTGTTCGGCCACCGCGTCCGGGTTGTCGCCGACTGCGCGGCGCGCCGCGTCCAGCCAGTAGGACAGCGTGATAAGTCGCTGCGAGATGCCGTCGTGGATGTCGCCGGCGAGGCGGCGACGCTCGAGCTCCTGCGCCTCGATCACCTGCTCGACGAAGTTCTCGTGGGCGCGTTCTCTCGCGACGAGCTGGCGGTGCAGCCGCGCCTGATGCATCGCGCCTGCGATGAGCCGTCCGATCACCAGCAGCAGCTGCACGTCGCGGTCGGTGAACTCGCGCCGCTCGACCGTGTGCACGTTCAGCACCCCGACCAACCCGCCCGGGTCGGTCTCCATTGGCACCGACACCATCGACGTGAAATCTCGCCCGCGCAGCGACTGGAACGGCATGTAGCGCGGATCGGACTCCTTGTCGTGGCTGATCACCACTGGTTCGCGGTGGCTGGCGACCCATCCCGAGATGCCAGAGCCCAACGGCAGCCGAATCTTGCCGACCTCGCTGTCGAACGGCGGCGTCGCGCCGGTGAGCGTCAACGATCGGTTGGTGTCGTCGAGGACGTGTACAAAGCACACGTCGGTACCGGTCGCGGCGGTGATCATGCGCGCGGCGGCCGCCGCTAGCGGTTCGACCCCCGGGCCGCTGGAGGCCGCCTGAATCAACTCGCGTAGCAGCGCCAGTTCACGGTCGGCGTCGACGAGATCGCGGACGGCGCGTGGTTGTGTCATTGGTAGATGCCTTCCCGCAGGGCGGTGGCGACCGCACCGGTTCGGTCGCTCACGCCGAGCTTGCGGTAGATCGATCGCAGATGGCTCTTGACGGTTTCGTCGCCAATCACGAGCTTGCTCGCGATGCCCCGGTTCGACAGCCCGCTCACCACGTAGGACAGGATCTCGCTTTCGCGCTGCGACAGCCCGTGGCGGGCGCCGGGCCAGAACTCGTCGCGCTGAATGCGCGCGGCGGTGTCGACGGCGCGAGCTGCCATGCCGGGGTCGATCGCGGTTTCGCCGCTGCGGACGAACTCGAGCTGACGCACCAGCTCGTCGCTGCTGATGCTCTTGAGCAAGTACCCCGACGCGCCGACCCGCATCGCCTGGAAGAGGTACTGCTCGTCGTCGTACACCGAGAGCATGACGATCTTGCGCTCCGGGTTGCGTTGGCGCAGCGCCTGGCACAAGTCGAGGCCGCTGGAGCCCTGCATGCGCACGTCGCACAGCACGATGTCAGGGTCGAGCTGCTCGATGACGGGGAGCGCGCGCTCGGCGCCCACCGCCTGGCCGACGACTTGCACGCGGTCGGAGAACGCGGCCAACATGGCCTTGAGCCCCTCGATCACCATTTCATGGTCGTCGACCAGCACGATTCGCACAGGTCCGGCAGCCGTTGGCATGGGATCACGATAGAGCCGGCTCACCCGGTCCGTTACGCAGCAGGCTGAAGTGGGACACCAATAGCCTGCCCAATCCCCCCTGTGGGGGATGCCTCGACGCGCGAGTCGGCAGATGCTGTGGTGCATGCGGGGGCAGACACTTGCACGGCGGACGTTCTGGTGGGACCGGACGTCAGACGCCGACGTCGACCCTCTGCGCGCGGTGATCTTCGATTTCGACGACGCGGTGGCCGACATCGATCACGACGGAGAGCTCACGCCGCGGTCCGGCCTGATCGATCTGGTGATGAGCTTGTTCTTCGCCGGCGTGTGGGTCGGGGTGGTCAGCACCAAGCGCCGGGCCGAGGTGGAGCCGCTGGTGCGGGAGCTGATCGGGGACGGTCTCGTCGAGACGATCGTGACGAGTGACGACGCCGAATCCACCGACAGCACCGACCTCTACCGGTTGGCGTTGTGGGAATTCGGCGTAGGCCCGGAAAGCGCCTTGGCCGTGGTGGGTTCTTCGGCCGGCTTACGCACAGCCAGCGACGCAGGCTTGGCCACGATGGTCGTGTCGACGGATTACGAAGACTTCAGTAACGCGGCGGCGTGTGAACGCGTACACCGCCGTTGGTGGACCGAGCGCAAGCGGGCAGCCGCCGCTTAGCTCTTGCGCAGCATCTCGATGACGGCGCTGAAGTCCCGGTCCGAGTGGTCAGAGGCGAACTTAGCGTAGATTTCGGCGGCGTGGCTGCCCAGCGGGGCCGCCGAACCCGTTGACCTGACCGCGGCCATCGCCAGCCCCAGGTCCTTGTTCATCAGCGCGGCGGCGAACCCGGGCTTGAAGTCGTTGTTGGCCGGAGACGTCGGAACCGGTCCCGGCACAGGACAGTTCGTGTGCACCGCCCAGCAGTTACCCGTCGCGCCGGTAACCACGTCGAACAGCGACTGAGCGGACAACCCGAGCTTCTCAGCCAGCAGGAACGCCTCTCCGACCGCGATCTGCTGAACCGCCAGCAGCATGTTGTTGCAGAGCTTGGCGGCCTGGCCAGTGCCCGATGCGCCGCAGTGAATGATCTTGCCCGCCAACGGTTCCAGCACCGGCCTGGCGCGGTCCACAGCCGCCTCGTCGCCGCCGACCATGAACGCCAACGTGCCCGCAGTCGCCCCCTTGACACCGCCGGACACCGGAGCGTCGAGTTGCGCGAAACCCCGCTCGACGGCCTGCCCGTTGATCGAGCGGGCGTCGTCGACGGAGATCGTGGAGGTGTCGATGAACAGCGCGCCCGGCGTGGCGGCGGCCAAAACCTCGGCGTAACAAGCCTTCACGATGTCACCATTGGGCAGCGACGTGATCACCACATCGGCGTCGGCGACGGCCTCTGCTCCAGTGTCGAACATCTGGGCGCCCTTTTCGGCGGCCGTTGCCTTCAGTACGGGCACTGGGTCGAAGCCGCGTACGGTGTGTCCCGCCGCTACCAGGTTCGCCGCCATCGGGCCGCCCATGTTGCCCAGGCCCAGAAATGCGATCGTCGTCATCTGCCGGCTTCCTCCATCTTGCTCCTCACGTCCGCGCCTTCACCCGGGCGGCCTCGGCGCGGCCGATCACCACCCGCATGATCTCGTTGGTTCCCTCGAGGATTTGGTGCACCCGCAAGTCGCGGACGATCTTCTCCAGTCCGTACTCGCGCAGATAGCCGTATCCGCCGTGCAGTTGCAGCGCCTGATCAGCTACGTCGTAGCACGCATCAGTGACGTAGCCTTTGGCCATCGCGCACAGTGCGACCTTGTCCGCGTCGTCGTCGTCCAGCGCGGTTGCCGCACGCCACAACAACATTCGCGACGACTCCAACGTGGTGGCCATGTCGGCGAGCGTGAAGCGGATTGTGGGCTCGTCGAGCAGGCTGGCACCGAACGCCTCACGGTCGCGCACGTACGCCACGGCCTTGTCGTAGGCAGCCTGTGCGCCGCCCAGCGAGCACGCCGCGATATTGATCCGTCCGCCGTTGAGGCCGCTCATCGCAATCCCGAACCCGGTTCCCTCGCCGTCGGTGCCGCCGAGCATCGCGTCGGCCGGCACCCGGACCCCCTCGAGGATCACCTGGGCGGTGGGCTGAGCGTGCCAGCCCATCTTCTGCTCCTGTGCACCGAAACTCAGCCCGGCAGCGCCGTTTTCGACGAGGAACGCCGAGATCTGACGATGGACCGGCTCCGTCTCTTGAAAGCCCGTGCGGGCCATCACGACGTAGACGTCCGACGCGCCCGCCCCGGAGATGAACTGCTTGACCCCGTCGAGCACGTAGTCGGTCCCGTCGCGCACCGCCTTGGTGCGCAGCGCCGCCGCGTCGGAGCCGGCCGAGGGTTCGGTGAGGCAGTAGCTGGCGACGGTCTCCATCGAGGCGAGTTTCGGCACCCAGGTCTTGCGTTGCTCGTGGGTGCCGTAGCGGTCGACCATCCACGCGCACATGTTGTGGATCGACAGGAACGCGGCCGTGGTCGGGTCGGCAGCGGCCAGCTGTTCGAAGATCCGTACCGCGTCCAGGCGCCGCAGCCCGCTGCCGCCCACGTCCTCGCCGCAGTAGATCGCGGCCATCCCCAACTCGGCGGCTTCACGCAGCGCGTCGATAGGGAAGTGATTGGCGGCGTCCCACTCCAGGGCGTGCGGAGCGAGCCGCTTCGCGGCGAACGCGGCGGCCGTGTCGGTGATGACGCGCTCGTCGTCGTCCAGCCGAAACATCATGCAGCCGGACCTATTTCATCGTCGGGATGACGAACTCGGCACCGTGCGTCCCCGCGGGCCACCGCTGGGTCACGGTCTTGACCTTCGTGTAGAACTGGATCGACGCCGGGCCGTGCTGATTGAGATCGCCGAAGCCCGAACGCTTCCAGCCGCCGAACGTGTGGTAGGCCACCGGTACCGGAATCGGCACGTTGACACCGACCATCCCGACCTGTACGCGGGACACGAAGTCGCGGGCAGTGTCGCCGTCGCGGGTGAAAACCGCTACGCCGTTGCCGTATTCGTGCTCACTCGGCAACCGCAGCGCCTCCTCGTAATCCTTCGCGCGCACGATGCACAGCACGGGACCGAAGATCTCGTCGGTGTAGATCGACATGTCCGGGGTGACATGGTCGAACAGGGTGGGACCGATGAAGTAGCCTTCCTCAAGGTTTGCGTCGCCGAATTGCAGGTCGTCGCTGGCGCGTTCGCGGCCGTCGATCACCGCCTCGGCGCCGGCGTCCACACCCCGCTGGATGTAGTCCTTGACCCGCGCGAGCGCCGCCTCGGTGACCAGCGGTCCGTAGTCGGCCTTGGGGTCGAGGCTGTGGCCGACGCGCAGGTTGTTGATCCTGTCGATCAGCCTGGCGCGCAAGCGTTC
>DASWBF010000325.1:0-2858 GCA_036390735.1 Mycobacterium sp.
CGGCCCGCTATATGCCCCCAAGACCATCGAGTTGTGTAGTCCCGACGACACGATCTGTAACGGCACTCCCGGTGGGCAGCCCAGCATCGCGCACGCGCTGTATTCCGTGAACGGGATGACCAACGAGGCCGCGACGTTCGCCGTGAGTCGGCTCTGACGCAACAAAATGACAGCGCCGAGCGATATACCAGCATGTCGTCCGTAACAGTTCGTTTCCTCACGGCTGCGGTGGTGACGACGGGGGCGTTCCTCACCACAGTCGTGCCAGTTCCTTCGGCCACCGCTGCTCCATGCCCCGACATAGAAATGGTGTTCGCCCGCGGCACCACCGAGCCACCCGGTGTCGGCGGGGTCGGCCAGGCGTTCGTCGACTCGCTACGCGGGCAAGTCGGTGGGAGGTCAGTCGGGGTCTACCCGGTCAACTACCCCGCCACCAACGACTTCGGCAGCTCCATCCCCGCCGGTGCCAATGACGCGAGCGCGCACGTCCAGTCCATGGCCGCGAACTGTCCCAGTACCCGGATGGTGCTCGGTGGCTATTCCCAAGGCGCGGCCGTCATGGACGTCATCACCGCGGCGATGCCACCCCAGGTGGCTAATAACGTCGCCGCGGTCGCCGTTTTCGGAAATCCATCGCCGGCGGGCTCACTCTCGAGGAGACTGTGGTCCGGCTCGCTTGCCGGAATCGGCCCGCTGTACGTCCCCAAGACGATTGACATGTGCATGCCCGGCGATCCGATTTGCACCGACGGCGTGAGCATGGGGCCGCACGGTCAGTACGTGCAGTCCGGAATGACAAGTCAGGCAGCGACTTTCGCTGCGGGCCGACTCTAGGTCGAGCGAATCGGCCCGCCACCCGGAAAGGGCGACGGGCCGATTAGCGGTCCGCTTAAGTTGCGCACTGCGACGCGAGGATGTGGCCGCCGCCGTTGCGCTGCAGCGCCTGCTGCTCGGCCTCCGAGCGAGTCGCGCCGTACCAGCCGTAGTAGCTGTCGCCGTTGACGGCTAGGGCCGCACAACCGTTCTTCGACCAGGTGAGGAACACGCAGTGGTTGCCACCGTAGTTCTGGCATTCGCTCAGCGAGCGGATTCGCGCGCTGTCCAGATCGTTGTAGTTGTTCCCCCAGCCGTAGGCGCCGGTCTCCGGCGAGTACGAAATCGCGACGTACTTGTCGGCCTGCGCATTGGCGGGTGCCGCGGCGCCCAGCGCTCTGGCGACAACCGCGCCGGCGGCAACCAGGATGATGGCAGCAGCATTCTTCATGGTGTTCGCCTTCAGGTTCTCGCAGCCCCCGGTGGGTTGCGGTCACCTGCTAGGAGCGACCAGTCGCTGAAACGGGGACACTTTTTTGAGCGCCTAGGGTGGGTTTCATGCGCGTTCGCCGGCTGACGGCCGTTCTGCTGATGTTCGGATTCGTCGCCGCCGGGTGCGGCTGGAAGCCTCCGAGTGCACCGCCGCCATCACCCGACAAGTGCACCGCGACCGACGGTCCGACGGCCGACACCGTGACCAGCGCCGTCGACGGCTTGTCACCGGCAGCCGGCGGCGCGTGGCGCGAGGTGGGCCGCGGTCACACCGCGAACTGCCGCCTGTACTGGGTGCAGGTGAGCGCCGGCACCGACCCGGCCGCACCGCAGCACCTGCTGTTCTTCGACCGCAACACCCCGATCGGCACCGCGACACCGCAACCCAAGCCGTACACGACCGTGCTGAACTCCGGCGAGAACACGGTGATTGTGCAGTACCAGTGGCAGCAGGGCAGCGACGCCCCGGGTCGGCCGACTGGAATCGGTCAGGTCCGTTTCCAACTCGGCAACGACGGCAAGCTCAAGGCGCTGGACCCGATCCCGAACTAGTTACTCCTCGTTGTCGCCGATGCGCTCCGGATGCAGCATCGGCACGTCGCGCAGCTGCTCGGGAATCCCGAAACCGTCGACGAGCGCCTCGGCGTAGGGCCGCAGCGTCCGGCAGCGTTCGTTGATGCCGCGGGTGACAGCCTTCGCCCGCTCGGAGGACAGGTAGCGGTGTTCGACGTACCACGCCTTGTCCTCCTCGATCACCGACAACGCATACAGGTCGCACACCGTGGAGAGCACCCGCTGGGCCTGTTCGTCCTCACAAGACTCGATGCCGGCGACGAACGCTTCCAGGATGACGCGGTCGATGTGCGCGGACGCCGCGTGCAGCACGTGGTCCTGCACCTCGTTGAACGCGTCGAACGCGTCCAACTCCTTCGATCTGCCCTGTAGCCGTCGGGCGACCCTGGACAGCATGTACTCCTCGCGGTCTTCGAACATCTGCAGCTGAGTGCCACGGTTGAACAGGCTGCCCTCTTCCTCGTTGTCCTGTCGCGTGTCCAGAAGTGTCTGAATGATCGGTTGTGCCGCCGTGCGTTTGACCACCCGGTCGCCGACGGTGTTGGCCGCGAACCGAACCCACTCGACGGGGCTCATGCTCTTGATGTCGTCGGCGTAGGCGGTCAGCAGCTCCTTGGCGACGAGCTGGGTGAGCACATGGTTGTCGCCCTCGAAGGTGGTGAACACGTCGGTGTCGCCGCGCAGCGCGATCAGCCGGTTCTCGGCGAGATAGCCTGCGCCGCCGCACGCTTCGCGCGCCTCCTGGATCGCTCGGCTGGCATGCCACGTGTTGGCGGCCTTGAGGCCGGCCGCGCGCGACTCCAGCTCACGCTGTTCCTCGGGGTCGGGGATCTCGGTGGACTGGACCTCGTCGAGCTTGGCCACCAACTCGTTCTGTGCGAACTGGAGCGCGTAGGACTTCGCGATCAGCGGCAGCAGCCGACGCTGATGGACGAGGTAGTCCATCAGCAGCACCTCGGAGTCGTCGTCGGGAGCCTTGA
>DASWBF010000326.1:0-9300 GCA_036390735.1 Mycobacterium sp.
CATCTGTGGCCCGACGCCGATGAGTCCACCCGCAGCGCGATCGGCGCTGTGATCGCCGAGCGGATGAACTCAGTTGGCTGCTTCGCGTCTCAGTGACTGGGCCGGTGGAGGTCGTCGGTGTGCCGGATCATGCGCTCCGACAATTCGATGAACCGGTTCTCATGGCCGCCGGGCACGGAGTAGCCCAGCCTTCTTACCTCCATCGCGAACCCCCGCACGTCGCGGGCCAACTGTTCCAACGCATTCATGGCGGACAATCACTCTCTCTCTTAGGCACCTGGGGGGTATAACCCGGAACATAACGGCGGGAAACATCGGGATTCCTCCCACGTGTCGGGTGCCACTTCCGTTACTGCGGACTCACTGCGGACCGAGAGGGTGTCCTTGCGGCATTGTCGCAGGTCAGCGCGTTAGCTGGCTCACACGTCGAAGTACAGCGCGAACTCGTACGGGTGCGGCCGCACCTGGACCGGCAGGATCTCTTGCTCCCGCTTGTAGGCGATCCACGTCTCGATCAGGTCCTCGGTGAACACGCCGCCCTCGGTGAGGTATTCGTGGTCCTCCTCGAGCTTGTCGATCACCGACGCCAGCGACGTCGGCGCTTGCGGGATGTTGGCGGCCTCGTCCGGCGGCAGCTCGTAGAGGTCCTTGTCGATCGGCGCCATCGGCTCGATCTTGTTCTTGATCCCGTCGATGCCCGCCATCAGCATCGCCGCGAACGCGAAGTACGGGTTGCCCGACGAGTCGGGACACCGGAACTCCAGGCGCTTGGCCTTCGGGTTGTTGCCCGTGATCGGGATGCGCACACAAGCCGACCGGTTGCGCTGGCTGTACACCAGGTTGATCGGGGCCTCGTAGCCCGGCACCAGACGCTTGTACGAGTTCGTGGTCGGGTTCGTGAACGCCAGCAGCGACGGCGCGTGGTGCAAGATGCCGCCGATGTAATGGCGAGCGGTGTCTGACAGCCCCGCGTAGCCGGACTCGTCGTGGAACAACGGCTCGCCGTCCTTCCACAGCGACTGGTGAGCGTGCATACCGGACCCGTTGTCGCCGAACAGCGGCTTAGGCATGAACGTCACGGTCTTGCCGTTCTCCCAGGCGGTGTTCTTGATGATGTACTTGAACAGCAGCAGGTCGTCGGCGGCGTGCAGCATCGTGTTGAATTTGTAGTTGATCTCCGCCTGTCCCGCGGTGCCCACCTCGTGATGGCCGCGCTCGAGGGTGAAGCCGGCGTTGATCAAGTTCGTCGTCATCTTGTCGCGCAGGTCGACGTAGTGGTCATACGGCGCCACCGGGAAGTAGCCGCCCTTGGGGCGGACCTTGTAGCCGCGGTTGGGGGTGCCGTCAAGCTCGGTGGCCTCACCGGCGTTCCAGTACCCGGACTCCGAGTCGACCTCGTAGAACGTGCTGTTGATCGACGAGTCGTAGCGGACCGAGTCGAAGATGTAGAACTCCGCCTCGGCGCCGAAGTACGCGGTGTCGGCGATGCCGGTGCTGGTCAGGTAGTTCTCCGCCTTGCGAGCGACGTTGCGCGGGTCGCGTGAGTACGGCTCGCGGGTGAACGGGTCGTGCACGAAGAAGCTGATGTTGAGCGTCTTGGCGGCGCGGAACGGGTCGATCCGGGCGGTTTCGGGGTCGGGCAGCAGCATCATGTCCGACTCGTGGATCGACTGGAAGCCGCGAATCGAGGATCCGTCGAACGCGAGCCCGTCCTCGAACACGTCCTCGTTGAACGCCGAAGCCGGGATGGAGAAGTGCTGGACGATGCCGGGAAGATCGCAGAACCGGACGTCGACGTACTCGACATCCTCGTCAGCGATCATTTTGAAGATGTCGTCGGCGGTCTTTTCTGCCACTGTTGGAGGTCTCCTTACTCTCTTATCAAACCCGCGGCTGACGCTATGGAGCCGATGTTGCACGCCCGTCAACCGTATGTTGCGCCGACGTTACGCAATGTCACCGCACCTATGCTTGGGCGCGTGGCGCTCACCGATTCCGGTTACGCAGGGGAGAGCCTCGGGTTGCCTGCCAGCGGTCCGCGTTCGCTGGCCGGGTTCGGCCGGAGAATCCTCGCCCTGCTCCTCGACTGGCTCATCGCCTACGGCCTGGCCGGGCTGGTCATGTCGTTCGGGTGGTTGACGCCGCAGACCCTGGCCACGGCTGTGCTGGTCATCTGGTTTTGCCTCGGTGTGGTGTCCGTGCGACTGTTCGGATTCACGCCCGGTCAGTTCGCGCTCGGGCTGATGGTGGTCTCGGTCGACGACCGGATTCACGTCGGCGCAGGACGCGCGGCGGCGCGTGGACTGCTGATCGCGCTGGTGGTGCCGCCGCTGTTCACTGATTCTGACGGGCGCGGGCTGCAGGACCGCCTCACCAGCACTGCCGTCGTCCGGCGCTAGGTGGCATAACTTCCGCGTTCACTCTGCGCTGAGGGCGTGACTTACTCGAGGAAAAAGGTCAGCGCCTGCGCACGGTGCGCTGCATGTTTCGCGTCTTGGCCTGCGTCGGCAGCGGCCCCTTCGGCATCTGCGCCATGCCGCTCTTAGTTCCCAGCGCGGCCAGCCGTGACTCCAGCGAATCCATCTGCTTGGCCGTGATGTTGGCCGGCAGCCTGGTGAGGTGGCGCTCCAGCTTGGCCAGCGGCACCTGCCCGTCGCCGTTGCCGACGATCACGTCGTAGATCGGGACGTCGCCGATCAGCCTGGCGGCGCGCTTCTTCTCTTGAGCCAGTAACGGTTTCACCCGGGTGGCGGATCCCTCCGCGACGAAAATCACGCCGGGGCGCCCGATCACCCGGTGCACCGCGTCGAAGTGGCCCGTGGCGGCCACTCCGGGCGTCACTCGCCACTTGCCGCGCAGATTGTCCAGCGCCCACGCCGCCGCGCCGGTCTGGCCCTCGGCCTTGCTGTACACCGACCGCTGCGCGCGCCGGCCGAAGATGATGAATGCCACCAGCGCGCCCAGCACGACACCCAGCGGGATCAGCGTCAGCCCCGCAACGCCGCTGATGAACAGGCCCGCAGCCACCGATGCCGCGACGATCAGCACGAACGCGCCGATCATGTACGGAAGCAGCCGCTTGTCCTCCTTGCGCTGGAGATTGAAGGCCTGCCACAGCTGGCTGCGGCGTTCCTTGGACGCTGCCTTGCGGGCTGTCTTCGCCTCGGCCTTCGCGGCTTTGATTGCGGCGGAATCGCGGGTCTTGGCCATGTGGCAAGAATACGGGTCGTCGTTACGCGCGAGTCCGGCCCGCGACTGCCTCCGCATACAGCCGCCCCGCCCGATACGACGAGCGCACCAGGGGCCCGGCGAGCACGCCCGCGAAGCCCAGCCCCTTCGCGAAGTCGGCCAGCTCGACGAACTCGTCGGGGTGAACCCAGCGGTTGACCGGGTGGTGACGCACCGACGGCCGCAGGTACTGGGTGATCGTGACGATGTCGCAGCCCGCGTTCTTCAGCTCGGTCAGCGCCGTATGCACCTCGTCGGTGGTCTCGCCCATGCCGAGGATGAGGTTGCTCTTGGTCACCAGGCCGTCGTCGCGGGCGGCGGTCAGCACATCGAGACTGCGCTGGTATCCGAACGCGGGCCGGATGCTCTTGAAAATTCGGGGAACCGTTTCAACGTTGTGCGCCAACACTTCTGGCCGCGCACCGAACACTTGCTGCAGCAGGTCAGGCTCGCCGTTGAAGTCCGGGATCAGGAGTTCCACGCCGGTGTTCGGGTTCAGTTCCTTGATCTGGCGCACGGTCTGGGCGTACAGCCACGCGCCGCCGTCGGGCAGGTCGTCGCGCGCCACTCCCGTGACGGTCGAATACCGCAATCCCATCGCTGCGACGCTCTCGGCGACGCGGCGTGGCTCGTCGCGATCCAGTTCGGCGGGTTTGCCCGTGTCGATCTGACAGAAATCGCAGCGACGCGTGCACTGTTCCCCGCCGATCAGAAACGTCGCCTCGCGGTCCTCCCAGCATTCGTAGATGTTGGGGCAGCCGGCTTCCTCGCAGACGGTGTGCAATCCCTCGCGGCGCACCAGGCCCTTCAGCGCGGTGTATTCCGGTCCCATCCGGGCGCGGGTCTTGATCCACGGCGGCTTGCGCTCGATCGGGGTTTGCGCGTTGCGCACCTCGAGGCGCAGCAGCTTGCGCGGTCCCCTGCTCATGGCATCGATGCTAGTGCGAGGCGGCCGTCGAGCGCGGCGCACACGGCGTCGGCCACCCGGCCAACCACGTCGTCCACTCTCACCCGTCGACCCAGTTCGGCGGTCAGCGACGTCACCCCTGCGTCGGCGATGCCGCACGGTACGATCGCGTCGAACGCATCCAGGTCGCAGTCGCAGTTCAGCGCGAAGCCGTGCAGCGTCGTCGCCCGCTGCACCCGGACCCCGATCGCGCCGACTTTACGTTGGGGAGTGCCGGGCAGCCACACCCCGGAGCGGCCCTCGACGCGGCCGACAGAAAGGCCCAGCTCCGTGCACACTGCGATCAACGAATCCTCAAGGCGCCGAACGTAGTTCACGACGTCGATGGGGTCGGCCAGCCCGACGATCGGGTAGCCGACAAGCTGGCCCGGGCCGTGCCAGGTGATCTTGCCGCCGCGATCGGTGTCGACCACCGGTGTGCCGTCCAGCGGGCGCTCATGCGGTTGTGTGCGCTTGCCGGCGGTATAGACCGACGGGTGCTGCAGCAGCAGGAGCGTGTCCGGTCCACCGGCCACCCGGGCGGCCACGAGCTCGCGTTGCAGTTGCCACGCCTCGTCGTAGCCGACAGTGCCGAGCTGCCGCACCTCGATCGGCGCGGCACCGGCCCGGATAGGGCGCATACCTCGACGGTACTAAAGGACGTCGGTGCGCGACATCGCGTACGACAGCGCTTCGCCGATGGTGTTGTGGTGGAACGCGAAACCGGCGCGCTCCAGGGCAGCCGGTATCGCGCGCTGACCGGCAAGCAGCCCCTCGTCCGCGAATTCGCCGAGCAACCGCCGCAGCACGACCGCGGGCATCGGCAACGGGGTGGGCCGGTTGAGGGCACGGCCCAGCGCGGCGGTGAACTCCGCGTTGGTGACGGGCGCGGGACCGGTGAGGTTAAGAGAACCGGACACATCGTGTGAGATCGCGAACAGCAGCGCGCGCACCTCGTCTTCAAGGCTGATCCACGGCATGTACTGACGGCCGTTGCCGAGTCGGGCGCCGAGTCCCAGCGAGAACAGCGGGCGAAGACGGCTGAGCAGGCCACCGCCGGGGGAGAGCACCAAACCCGTCCGGGCCAGCACCACTCGCACGCCCGCCTGCTGCGCCGGTAGTGTCGCGGCCTCCCAGTCCTCGCACAGCTGCGCGAGGAAACCCGTTCCGGCAGGGGCGGTTTCGTCGACAACGCGGTCGCCGGTGTTGCCGTAGTAGCCCACCGCGCTGGCGTTGATCAGCACCTGCACCCCGGCTTCGACGACCGCGGCGGAGATCACCTCGGTGGGGGCGATCCGGCTGTCGCGCAGTTGCTGCTTGTACGCGCCCGACCATCGTTTGTCGCCGACGCCCGCGCCGCACAGGTTCACCACGGCGTCCACCCCACGCAGCGCGTCGGGGTCGAACTCGCCGGTCTGCGGGTTCCAGTGCAGTTCGTCGCTGTTCGACGGGGCGCGGCGCACAATGCGCACCACGCGGTTGTCGGAGGCGCGCAGCGCGGTGACGAGCGCCGACCCGATCAGGCCCGAGGACCCGGCGATCACGATCAGTGCATCGGCCATGTGTCAGAGCCCCAAGTCGGCCTCGAACGCTCCCTCTTCCAAGCGCCGCTTGATCGTCGTGAGGAACCGGCCGGCGTCGGCGCCGTCGATCAGCCGGTGGTCGTACGTCAGCGGCAAGTAGGACACCGAGCGAATGCCGATCGACTCGTTGCCGAGCTTGTCGACGATCACCCGCGGCCGTTTGACGATGGCGCCGGTGCCCAGCATGGCGGCCTGCGGCGGCACCAGGATCGGGGTGTCGAACAGTGCGCCCTGGCTGCCGATGTTGGTGATCGTGAACGTGCCGCCGGACAGCTCGTCGGGCTTGAGGTTGTTGCTGCGCGCACGGTCCGCGATGTCGGCGATCGCACGGGCAAGACCGGCCAGCGACAGGTCACCGGCGTGGTGGATCACCGGGGACAACAGGCCCTGCTCGGTATCGACCGCGATGCCGAGATGCTCGGCGTCGTAGTAGGTGATCTCCTTGGTTTCCTCGTTGTAGCTGGCGTTGACGTTCGGGTGGATCTTCAGCGCATCGATGACCGCTCTGGCGATGAACGGCAGGTACGTCAGCTTGACGCCTTCACGCTCGGCGAAGTCATTTTTTGCTCGCGCCCGCAACGCCACGATCTTGGTCATGTCGACCTCGTGGGTTTGCGTGAGTTGCGCTGTGGCCTGCAAAGATTCGCGCGTTTTCTTCGCGGTGATCTGCCGGATGCGGTTGGCCTTCTGAGTGGTTCCGCGCAGGTGGGCCAGCGCCGAAGTCGGCTTCTCGGCGGCCGCCGCTGGGTCCTTGGCCGGCTCCCTCTTCGGCTCTTCCTTCGCCGGTGCCTTGGCCTCTTCGGCAGCGGCCAGCACGTCCTGCTTGCGAATCCGGCCACCGACACCGGTGCCCTTGACCTTCGCGAGGTCGACGTTGTTCTCGGAGGCACGCTTGCGTACCAGAGGAGTGACGTACGGCGTGCCGTCACCATTTGATGACGCCGCCGCGGGAGCGGGTTCCTTCTGTGGTTCGGGCTTGGGCTCTTCCTTGGCCTCCGGCTCAGGCTTCGGCTCCGCGGGCGCCTCGCCGCTTTCGCCCGGCTCTCCGATTTTCGCGAGCTCACCGCCGACCTCGACGGTGTCGTCCTCCTCGGCCGTGATGGACAGCAGCGTCCCGGACACGGGGGACGGGATCTCGGTGTCGACCTTGTCCGTGGATACCTCCAGCAGCGGCTCGTCGGCCTCCACTTTGTCGCCGACCTTCTTGAGCCAGCGAGTCACCGTGCCTTCGGTGACCGACTCGCCGAGTTCGGGCATCTTCACCGACGTCGACTTGCCGTCGCTCGACGACTTGGCTGCCGGCTTGGCGTCGGGCTCCTCGGGCTCCTCGGCGGCGGGCTCGGGTTGCGCCTCGGGTTCTTCGGCCGGCTTCTCCTCTTTTTCTTCGGCGGATTCCTGCGCGGGCTGCTCGTCGCCACCGGACTCGCCGTCCGCATCGATTGTCTGCTCTTCGCCTGACGCCTCATCGCCGATCACCGCCAACTCGCCGCCGACCTCCACGGTGTCGTCTTCCTGTGCGACGATCTTTTTCAGGACACCGGCCGCCGGCGACGGAATTTCGGTGTCGACCTTGTCGGTGGATACTTCGAGCAGCGGCTCGTCGCGTTCGACCGTGTCGCCTTCCTGCTTGAGCCAACGGGTCACGGTCCCTTCGGTCACGCTCTCACCGAGTGCTGGCATCTGCACGGAGAAGGCCATGTCTGTTGACTCCTCGAGCTCAGTCGGACGGGTCGACCTCTGGCTTACCACATCATCTTTCCCCACAGCGCCCACTGTTGAACCTCTCGGGGGTGGCACTATCGAGGACGACGCAAACAGGAGAGGCGTTTCGTTGGGATTCTTCGACAGGTTTCGCGGCGGTCGGCGCGGCGAGTCTGACGCGGACATCGCCGCGGACCACCGCTACCTCCGCGACTGGGCGCGTGCGCGCACTGGTGTGGAGGCGTTCGTCGAACCCCAGACGAGCGTGACCGACGTGACCGTGGTCCTGGTCGCAGGCGACGGGGAGTGGACGCGGCGACGCGTCGGCGGCGCGTCCGGGGCGCGGCGTCTCGGGGAGCAGCTGCGCATCCCGGTCTACGACGTCCAACGCGTCGGCTACCCACAGCGAATGCGCGACTACGACGCACGTCGCCGCGCCGAGCGGCGTCGCGCGGAGGAGGCTGAATGATCGTCGACAACGGCGACGTGCGGATCGCCGTCTACGAGCACGGCAACCCCGACGGGCCGACCGTGGTGATGGTTCACGGCTGGCCCGACTCCCACGTGCTGTGGGACGGCGTGGTACCGCTGCTGGCCGACCGGTTCCGACTGATCACCTACGACAACCGCGGTGTCGGCCCGTCGTCGTCGCCGAAGTCCTATCGCGAGTACACAACGGCGGGCCTCGCCGACGACTTCGCGGCCGTCATCGACGCGGTCAGCCCGGGCCGGCCGGTGCACGTCCTCGCCCACGACTGGGGCTCGGTGTCGGTGTGGGAGTATCTGGCTCGGCCCGAAGCGCGCACCCGCGTCGCGTCGTTCACGTCGGTTTCCGGTCCCAGCCAGGACCATCTGATGGCTTGGATATTCGACAACCTCAAGCGCCCGTACCGGCTGAAGCGGCTGGTGCAGACGCTGACTCAGATGCTGTCGCTGAGCTACATGGCGGTGTTCTCGATACCGTTCGTGACACCGGCGATCGTGCGTGCCGTGCTGACGCCGCGCCGGATCCGCCGACTGCTCGCGCTCGCCGACGGCATCCCACCCGACCAGATCCACCACTCCGACGCCATCACCCGCGAGGCGGCGAACACGCTGAAGATCTACCGCGCCAACTACTTTCGCTCGTTCTTCGGGCGATTCAGGCGCGACCACTTTGTCGACGTCCCGGTGCAGTTGATCGTCAACACGGCGGATCCGTTCGTCCGCACGTACAGCTTCGACGACGAGTCCCGTTGGGTGGCACGGCTGTGGCGCCGCGACATCAAGGCTGGGCACTGGTCGCCGTTCTCGCATCCGCAGGTGCTGGCCGCATCGGTTGCCGACCTCGTCGACGTCGTCGAAGGACGTCCGCCGTCGCGGGCGATGCGGCGGGCGCAGGTCGGCCGGCAACGAGAGCCGTTCAGTGACACGCTGGTGTCGATCACCGGCGCAGGAAGCGGCATCGGCCGCGCCACCGCCCTCGAATTCGCCCGGCTGGGCGCCGAAGTGGTGGTCAGCGACGTCGACGAGGCCAGCGTCCGGGACACCGCGAAAGACATTGCGGCACAGGGTGGAATCGCACACGCGTACAGGCTGGACGTGTCCGACGCCGAAGCGGTCGAGGCGTTCGCCGACGAGGTGTGCGCCGAGCACGGCGTCCCCGACGTCGTGGTGAACAACGCCGGCGTCGGCCAGGCGGGACGGTTCCTGGACACCCCGGCCGAAGAATGGGACCGGGTGCTCGACATCAACCTGGGCGGAGTCGTCAACTGCTGCCGGGCGTTCGCGCGCAGGCTCGTCGAACGTGGCAGCGGTGGGCACATCGTCAATATCGCGTCCGCGGCTGCGTTCGCGCCCCTG
>DASWBF010000327.1:0-4049 GCA_036390735.1 Mycobacterium sp.
GAAGGTCACCGTCCGTTTGGCGGTCATGGTGCGGGTGTGCCCGCCGGGGCAGGTGATGGTCCCGGCCTGCTCGTCGATAGTGAACTCGTCGAGGGTAAACCCGCCGGCCACCGCGGGGACCAGCGGCTTGGGCTTGATCACCTGTTAACTGAACTGCGACACGCGTACGTGCAGGTTGACGGGTAGAAATTGATTCCGTTGTTATCGTCGCGATCATGCTCGACGACGACGATTCTCGAGATCTGGCGAGGTTGGCCGTGCCGTTGGTCGGCTCGGTCGAGGAGACTGACGACCGGGGGTTGCCATTTCGGTTGATCGACCCGGCCGGTGAGCCGGTGGCTGCGGTGTCGGACTACTTTCGTGACCTGCAGGCCGCGGGCCGATCAGCTGCGACGCTCCGCTCCTATGGTCTGGACCTGTTGCGTTGGTTTCGGTTCCTGTGGGCGATCGGGATCGCGTGGAACCACGCCACTCGGGTCGAGGCTCGGGACTTTTGTCGCTGGATGTTGGTGGCCGGCAAGCCGTCTCGACCGCATTGGCGCCGACCGAACGAGGTGCCGGAGGGGTCGTCGGGCGCGGTGGCGTATGCGCCGTCGGTGCGCGCGCACGCCGAGACGGTGCTGCGCGGCTTTTACGATTACCACCTGGAGGCGGGGACCGGGCCGCTGGTCAACCCGTTCCCGCTGGACCGGTCGCGGCGCGGTGCACGGGCGCACGCGCATCACAATCCCATGGAGCCGCACCGCAACGAACGGAGCGGACGGTATCGGCCGAGGCTTGCCGATCGGATTCCGCGCGCGGTCCCCGATGCCGAGTTCAACGAAATCTTCGCCCGGCTGCCCTCGCACCGGGATCGGGCGCTGGTGGCGTTCTACGTGTCCACCGGCGCGCGGGCCTCGGAGTTGCTGTCGGCCACCCAGGGTGGTGCGGATCCGGGCAGGCAGCTGATCACAGTGACACGCAAAGGAACTCGCGCGACCCAGGAACTTCCCGCCTCGTCGGACGCGTTCGTCTGGCTGCGGCTCTACCAGCTGGAGATGGACGGGCTGATTCCGAAGGGCAAACGGCAGCCGTTGTGGTGGACGTCGCGACAACCGGTGCGGCCGTTGACCTATCACGCCGCGCACCGCATGTTCGAGCGCGCGGGGCAGGCGGCGGGCAGCACCGCCACCCTGCATGCTTTGCGGCACACCGCCGCCTACCGGATGGCACAGGATCCCGACCTGCCGCTGACGGACGTGCAGTTCGTTCTCGGTCACGCGCTGCTGACCACCACCCAGATCTACCTCACCCCGCGCAAGCAGGACGTGATCCGCCGTGTCCTCGACCACCACGCGCAACAGATCCGCAAAGTCACCGAGCGGACAGCACCGCCGCCGGCACCTGGGTATCGGCCGGAGACGCTGAACGTGCTGTTCGGGACCGGTCCGGCGTGACCACGCTCGACATCGAACCCGATGTCGACCGGACGCCCACCATCGTGCGCACTCATCCGCGTCCGGCGCCACGACAGGTCGAAACAGACTGGCCAACAACCTGTCTGGACCGTAAGCAGGCATGGCAGCTGCTCAACAGCGCACCGCTGACGCCGTCCAGGGTAGACATTCGGCACCCGAACGCCTACCCGACCGGGGTGGGCCTGTTACTGGACTGGCTTGCCGACCAACCCGGACAAACGTGGCAGCAGCGGTGGATCGCCACCGGTGCGGATGCCGACGGCCGCTGTTGGCGCCAAATTCCGGCCCAGTGGCTGCGTGAGCACGGACACCCGAAGGAGTGGCTACAGTACTGGCTGTTTCGGGCGTTACTGGCCGCGATCGCGGCTGATCTGATCCGCCCGTCGCTGAGCTGGTTGGTGACCGCCGCCTTCCGCAGGGGAACTCTGCTCAACGTCGTGTCGGGGTACCGCGATCCTGACGGATTCGCCCGGCTACGAGCGCTGTGTTCGGCCGACTCGGACATCAACGCGGCAGCGGCCAACCGCACCACCAATCGCGCCGCACTGATCCTGGCCGCAAAGGGCGGCACACTTGCTGACATCACGCCCGGCGATGTGCTCGCGCTGTTCGATGTCGAAGCCGACACCCACGCCACCTCAGTCGGCGCCACTCACCTGTTCTACCGAGTCCTGCACGCATTGGGCGGTTTCGGCGCCGAGGCGCCGGCAACGCTGCGGGAGCTGCGAGCTGCCGGACAGCGCAGCCCCGAGGAGTTGATCGACCGGTACGAACTGGTGTGCCAGCCGATCCGAAATCTGCTGGTCGACTATCTACGGGAACGACAACCGGCGCTGGACTACACCAGCCTCGACGCGCTCGCCCACTACCTCGGCGGCCTGTTCTGGTCCGATCTGGAGCGCCACCACCCCGGCATCTCGAGCTTGCACCTGTCGGCCGAGGTCGCCTCGGCGTGGAAGCAGCGGTTACGCACGATCACCAAGGTGAGCCGTGGCGCCGACGGGAAGACTGTGCGGACCACCGCTGAGCGAGTCAACTACCGCAAGTGCCTGACACCGGTGCGCGCGTTCTACCTCGATCTGGCGTGCTGGGCGGCGGAAGATCCGGCCCGCTGGGGTCCCTGGGTGGTGCCATGCCCGGTCGGAGCCGAAGAGGTAAACCAGCGAAGAGACAAGCGCCGCCGCAAATCTCGCATGGATGCCCGGACTCGGGAACGGTTGCCGGTACTGCCGGTGTTGGTCCGCGACCTCGACGAGCGCCGCAAGACAGCGGCCGCCCTGCTCGACGCGGCACGACGAACCGAACCCGGCCAGCAGTTCAGCGTCGCCGAGCAGACGCTGACCCGCATCCGACCAGGCCACTCAGCAGCGGCCAAGATCTGGGTGCAGGAACCACAGACCGGCAAGCGCCGTGACCTGGGCTGGGAGGAAGATCGCGCGTTTTGGACCTTCGCCGCGGTCGAGGTGTTGCGCTCCACCGGCATCCGCATCGAGGAACTCACCGAACTGTCCCATCACAGCCTGGTCCAATACCGGCTGCCCAGCACCGGCGAGATGGTGCCGCTGCTGCAGATCACCCCGTCGAAGACCGACGCTGAACGGCTGCTCGTGGTCAGCCCGGAACTGGCCGAAGTGCTGTCGGCGATCATTAACCGCGTTCGCGGTGCGACCGGCGCGATCCCGCTGGTGCGTGCCTACGACAAGGCGGAACGAAACTGGTCTCCGCCGCTGCCGCTGCTGTTCCAGCGACGCGTAGGCTTCGAGCATCGCGCGATCAGCAGCCAGGCCATCCGCAGGATGCTCACCGCCGCAATCGATCACACCCGGCTCACCGATCCCGCGGCCGGCGAACCGCTGCGATTCACCCCACACGACTTTCGCCGCCTGTTCATCACCGACGCCGTGCTCAACGGCGTGCCACCGCACATCGCTCAAGTCATCGCCGGCCACCGCGACATCAACGTCACCCTCGGCTATAAGGCCGTCTACCCCGACGAGGCTATCCAATCGCACCTGGCTTTTCTCGCCCGCCGGCGCGCGCTACGCCCGACCGACGAATACCGCCAACCCACAGACGAGGAATGGCAGCGCTTCCTCGGCCACTTCGAACGTCGCAAAGTTTCCATCGGCACCTGCGGACGCGCCTTCGGCACCCCCTGCATCCATGAACATGCTTGTGTCCGTTGCGCATTGCTCTGGCCAGACCCCGCTCAACGATCCAGATTGGTCGAGATCTGCGACAACCTGCAAGCCCGCATCGCCGAAGCCGAACGCGAGGGCTGGCTCGGCGAGGTCGAAGGACTCCAGGTCAGCCTCGCCGGCGCCAAGGACAAACTCGCTCAACTCGACCGTCGCAGCACCAACACCACTGATCTCGCAATCCCCACGGTCACTAACAACAATTCCTGACACCCTACGGATGCATGCCAGGGCGCCGGTCGAGTTCAGAGAACACGGTGTCATGCCCGTCGCGCTGGTAGGCCGCACGTGCGGCCCCGGTGCCATAGGCCGAATCGCCATACACCTCAAGGCCGGCACGGCGCGCGGTGTCGGGTTCGCCATCATCGATCACCGCCGCGGCGACCATCGCGAC
>DASWBF010000328.1:0-4325 GCA_036390735.1 Mycobacterium sp.
GCGCAAGCTGATCCTGCGCACCGGCCCACCCGACGACGTACACGCCGGCATGGAACTCGAGGCGCAGACGCAGAAGCTGGCCGCAGCGGAAGGGACTCCGGTGCCGCACGTGCTGATCGCCGACAAGTCGTTCCTCATATGCGACTTCATCGACGGGGAGACGATCGCCCCCAGAATTCTGCGGAAGCTTGATGAGGCCGCCCGCGCCCGGCTCCTCGAACAATGCGCCCAGGCGCTCGCCGCGATCCACCGCGTCGACCCCACGAATGTCGAGCTGCGCCGCGACGACCAGATGGCGCTCTGGCGCGCCCAGCTCCACGAGATGGGCGACACCACCGCCACGTTCGAGTGGACGCTGCGCTGGCTGGTGGCCAACCGGCCGCCACCGTCGCCGCCGGTGTTGGTCCACGGCGACTTCCGCATGGGCAACCTGATCATCGACGACGGCCAGCTCGCCGCGGTGCTCGACTGGGAGCTCGTGCACGTCGGCGAGATTTACGAGGACCTGGCCTGGTTCTGCATCCGTGCCTGGCGGTTCGGCGCACCGCAGAGCCGCGGCGCCGGCGGATTGGGCAGCATCGAGCAATTCCTTTCCGCCTACGAGCGCGCCAGCGGGACTACCGTCGACCGCGTGGGGATGCGCTGGTGGCTGATCCGGGCCACCCTGTCCTGGGGCATCATCTGCCGCTACCAGGCGGAGCGGCATCTGTCCGGCCGGAGCCGGTCGGTCGAGCTCGCCGCGATCGGCCGGCGGGTGTGCGAAACGGAGTGGGACCTGCTCGATCTGCTCGAGGCGACGGCATGACCGCCCCGTACGACAGGCCGACCGCTCCCGAACTGGTGGCCGCGGTCGCCGAGTTTCTCGATGCTGACGTGCGACGCGCCACCGACGGCCAAGTGAACTTCCACGCCCGAGTGGCGGCCAACGTGCTGCGCATCGTCGAACGCGAACTCGGCACCGCGGGGCCACCCGCCGACGAGCAAGAACTGGTCGCCGCGATCTGCGACGGTCGGTTCGACGGCCGGGCCGACGATGTGATGACCGCGCTGCGCACCCTGGTCTACGACCGGCTCGAGGTCGCCCACCCGGGATATGCGCTGGCGTCGGTGGCTGACCGGCTGTTCTCCGCGATCGAGGCCGGCGACGTCGCCGCCGTCGCGGCGATGTGGTCCGACGACGTGACCGTCTGGCATGCCGGGGACACGCGCCCGAGCGGCAAAGCGCGCGCGATCCGCGTGATCGAGTGGTTCGTCAACGCGTCGTCCGACCGTCACTACGACGTGCTCGACCGGCAGTTCTTTCCCGGCGGCTTCGTTCAGCAACACGTCCTGCACGGGACCACCCGCGCCGGAGCGCCGTACTCGCTGCGCGTCGGGATCGTCATCCGCGTCGGCGCCGACGCGTTGATCGATCGCATCGACGAGTACTTCGACCCGGCCGATCTGGCGCCGCTGATCAACGAGTCCTAAGAGGAAGGCGAAATGTCAACTGCCACAGAACTTTTGAAAAGCCCCGAGACCGTCGGCACGTGGCTGCTCGACCACAACCGGTCGTCGTTCTCGTTCAAGAACAAGACGATGTGGGGGCTGATGAACGTCAACGGGCGGTTCGGCAAGTTCAGCGGCGAGGGCCACGTCGACGCCGGCGGAAAGGTGTCCGGCCGGATCGACATCAAGGGCACGTCGCTGGCCACCGGCATCAAGCGGCGCGACAACCACCTGCGATCGGCCGACTTCTTCGACGTCGAGAACTACCCGGACATCACGGTCACGGTCAACGGCGTCGACGGCGCCGACAGCGCAGACGAGCTGAACGTTCGCGCGGACCTGTCCATCCGCGGCAACACCGTCGCGCTGCCGTTGCGAGTGCGCGCCGAGGTTCTCGACGACGGCGCCGTGCGGCTTGCCACCACCACCACGGTCGAACGCGAGCAGCTCGGGGTCAGCGGCAACATGGTCGGCATGCTCGGCAAGACCACCACACTCTCGGCGGACGCGGTGTTCCGTCGCGCGGGCGGATAACATCCGTCCGTGCCCCACATCTTGGTCTACAGCGATGACGCCAGCGTGCGCGAACAGGTCAAGCTTGCGCTCGGCAAGCGGATCCACCCCGAGCTGCCGGAGCTGACCTACGTCGACGTCGCCACCGGCCCGATGGTGATCCGCCGGGTCGAGACCGACAATATCGATCTCGCGATCCTCGACGGGGAGGCCGCCCCAACGGGCGGGATGGGCATCGCCAAGCAACTCAAGGACGAGATCGACGACTGCCCCCCGATCGTGGTGCTGACCGGACGGCGCGACGACGCGTGGCTGGCGAAGTGGTCGCGCGCCGAGGCCGCGGTCCCCCTGCCGATCGACCCGATCCAGCTGGCCGACGCCGTCGTGGGGCTGCTCCGCCAGTAGCGCTTACCCCTAGTCAGCGACGGTCCTGATACATGTTTAGGCTGTGGGGGAGGTCACTGACGGGCCCACAGCCCGGGTCCGTCACACGCCTGCGACGCATCAGGGAGCGAGTTGAACGTCTACTTCCCGATCTTGGTTCTCGGCGCGATAGCGGCCGCATTCGCGGCGTTTTCGGTGGGGGTCGCGGTGTTCGCCGGGCCGCGCCGCTACAACCGGGCGAAGCTCGAGGCGTACGAGTGCGGGATCGAGCCGATGGAGAAGTCGGTCAGCGGCCCTCATGCGTTGCAGGGCCAGCGGTTTCCGATCAAGTACTACCTGACCGCGATGCTGTTCATCATCTTCGACATCGAAATCGTGTTCCTGTACCCATGGGCGGTCACGTTCGACGCGCTGGGATTGTTCGCGTTGGTCGAGATGCTTCTGTTCATGGCAACGGTGTTCGTCGCGTACGCCTATGTCTGGCGGCGCGGCGGGCTGACCTGGGATTGACGAGATGGGTATTGAAGAAAAGCTTCCCGGCGGGATCTTGCTGTCCACGGTGGAGAAGGTCGCCGGCTATGTGCGGGCCGGATCGCTGTGGCCGGCGACGTTCGGGCTGGCGTGCTGCGCGATCGAGATGATGTCGACGGCCGGGCCGCGGTTCGACATCGCCCGGTTCGGGATGGAGCGGTTCTCGGCCACGCCGCGGCAGGCGGACCTGATGATCGTCGCCGGTCGGGTGAGCCAGAAGATGGCCCCGGTGCTGCGACAGGTCTACGACCAGATGGCCGAACCGAAATGGGTGCTGGCCATGGGTGTCTGCGCGTCGTCGGGGGGCATGTTCAACAACTACGCGATCCTCCAAGGCGTGGATCATGTGGTGCCCGTCGACATCTACCTGCCCGGCTGCCCGCCGCGCCCGGAGATGCTGCTGCACGCGATCCTCATGCTGCACGCCAAGATTCGGGACATGCCGCTGGGCGTGAACCGCGAAGAAGCCGTTCGCGAGGCCGAGGCCGCCGCGCTGGCCGCGGCCAACCCGACGGCCACCACGCTGCAGATCGGCGGACTGAGGCGATGACCGAGCCCGAGACCACCCATCCGCCCATACCTTCTGATGCCGATGTCATCGGCGTCCGCCGTGGCATGTTCGGGGTCAAAGGCAGCGGCGACACATCCGGCTACGGCCGGCTGGTTCGCGAAGTCGCGCTGCCCGGCAGTTCGCCGCGACCCTACGGCGCCTATTTCGACGAGGTCGTCGACGCCCTGATCGACGCGCTCGGCGACGACGGGTTCACGTCTGCGGTCGAGCGGGTCGTGGTGTTCCGCGGCGAGCTCACCCTCGAGGTGCGTCGCGAGCACCTGGTCGCGGTCGCGCGAACGCTGCGCGACGATCCGGCCCTGCGATTCGAACTGTGCCTTGGGGTTTCCGGTGTGCACTACCCCGCCGAGGCCGGCCGCGAACTGCACGCGGTGTATCCGCTGATGTCAATCACCCACCGGCGCCGCATCCGGGTGGAGGTGGCCGCCCCGGACGCCGATCCTCATGTGCCGTCGCTGTTTTCGGTGTACCCCACCACCGACTGGCATGAGCGCGAAACCTACGACTTCTTCGGCATCATCTTCGACGGGCACCCGTCACTGACCCGCATCGAGATGCCCGACGACTGGGTGGGCCACCCGCAGCGCAAGGACTACCCGCTGGGCGGGGTCCCCGTCGAATACCACGGCGCCGAAATACCCCCGCCCGACGAGCGGAGGGCCTACAACTGATGAGCGCACCGAACCCCCCGGCCGACACCGTGGTCGTGGTCGGCGGTCAAGACTGGGACGCGGTCATCGCCGCCGCAGCCCAATCACACGCGGGCGAACGCATCGTCGTCAACATGGGCCCGCAGCACCCGTCCACCCACGGGGTGTTGCGGCTGATCCTGGAGATC
>DASWBF010000329.1:0-7330 GCA_036390735.1 Mycobacterium sp.
GGCCGACCGGGCGTAAGATCCTGGTCTGACCTGGGTCGGGGAAGATCCGAGGGAGGCCTGCGATGGTGGGCATGATTCACCGTTTGGCAATCCTCGGCGCGGCCGCGTTGGCTCCGCTCGCATTCGTGACACTGGTTGCGCCGGGGGTGGGTAATGCGATCGAATGCGGGTGGGGGACCGTGTTCGATCCGCCGTCCGACACCTGCGTGGCGGCACCGCTCCCACCGCCGCCACCGCCACCACCACCGCCAGCGTGGAACGGTGATATCACGCCGGGCTTCGGGGTTAGCGTTTGCGTGCCCATTCCCGTTCCGTTCGTACCGTCGGTGTGCGCCGGAATCTAAGCCGGGCCGCAGCTGCCAGTAGCCAGCCGGTGACGAGACCGCAGTGACCGCGTGTGGCGCGCAGAGTGGCGAGCGCACAACGTCATTGAGATCTCTCTCGGGGACCAAAGGGGGACCGGTCCGCTTGCCCGGCGCGCGTGGCTGAGCGGTTCATTGAATGCGCTCGGCCCGGTACCCCGTTGGTACCCCCAACACAACCGAACCGACCCCGTACCTACCCCGTACCGTAAGCGTAGGCCAGACGTACCAAAACACTTGGTGCAGTTAGTATCTGGGTTAGCTGCCAGCCCTCCGACCAGGCGTTATCGAACTCCCGTTCGTACCGCCGAAACGACGACCTGGAATTCCGTTTCGGCGGAAAGAAATTAGGTTTGGGACGCCTTGGTCGCGGGGAATCGGCAGACAGCGGCGAGCTGAGATTGGTTGCAATCGTGCTCACTGTTAGGCGATGAGGGGACGCAACCCCGACGTTAAGTTAAGAAGCTAGCGCGGCCCAGCATCGCCGTCCGCCGGCTCCTCAGAGTTAGCTCGGGGGGCGCGATACACACTGGGCCGCATACAGCGGCTCGCCCAGCTTGTCCATCAGCTCCAGCTGCGTCTCCAGCCAGTCGATGTGCTTTTCCTCGTCGGCCATGATCCTCTCCAGCAGGCCGGCGGTGGTGGAGTCTTGTTTCTCGCGGCACATCACGATCCCTGGTCCGAGGCGCTCCCGTACTTCGTACTCGACCGCGAGATCGCTTTCGAACTGCTCGCGCAACGATTGCCCGACGCGAAGCGAGAACAGCCGTTGGTAGTTCGGCAGACCGTCGAGCAAGAGGATGCGGTCAGTGACCCACTCGGCGTGGTGCATCTCCTCGAACGACTCGTCACGAGTCCGCTTGGCCAGTTCGGTGAAGCCCCAGTTTTCCTGCATCTTGGAATGCAAGAAGTACTGATTGATCGCGGTCAGCTCGCTGGTCAGTTGCTCATTGAGCAGTTTGAGGACTTCGGGGTCACCTTGCATGGCAGTCAATGTAGTGCAGGCGCTTCGAAACGGCGGTCATACCGGGATGTCGACACGACCTCTCCCCCTTGACATAGGTAAGCCTAGCCTGCTTGGCTGCGAATGTGAAATCGACCCGGGGACGGTGACAAGCTCGCGATGTATGTGTGTCTGTGTACCGGAGCGACGAGCCACGCGGTGGCCGACGCGGTGGCACGGGGTGCGTCGACGTGCAACGAAGTCGCCAGGGCGTGCGGTGCGGGGTCGGACTGCGGGCGCTGCAGGCGCACGGTCCGGTCGATCATTGCCTCAGTCACTCCCGCCGACTGTGCGGGTTGTGAACGAAACGGATCGGTAGGTGTACTCGAAAGGCGGTGACCCGCAGCGTCATTAATCTCGGAGTCAACGGGCCCACTTCGGGACGATGAACACGCCCTCTGCTTCGACCGTGATGCCCTCGTCGTCGGCGAGATGCCCGACGGCGAACGTCTTGACTCCCTCGATTCGCTCGATCGTGGCCTCTGCGTGCAATGCGCCGAGTCGGGTGGAACGCAAGAAGCGAAGCGTGATCGTCCCCGTCAGCGCCGGCCGGGGCGGGTTACTCGCGGCCTCGCCCAGCACGTGATCGAGGACCAGAGCGCAGACGCCGCCGTGGACGTGGCCGGGCGGCCCTTCGTAGGGGCGCCGAGGTGAAAGTCCACCCACGCCTTGCCTGAGTCGTCGTGGTGCAGCACCAGTGGCGGCGCGATCGGGTTGCGCGCGCCGATCGCCGGATTGCCCCACGCCATGCCGTTGCCGTCGTGGGTGAAGCGCACACCGAACGGCCCGGGCAGCTGATTGGCGCGCAATCTCGCTGTGGCAGCGCCGATTTGGGCGGTGACGTCGGCGACGGTCTCGGCGTCGACCTCGGTCCTGATCGTGGCGTCGATCAGCTCGCGCACCGACTTCGTCAGCGGCTCGTAGATCTGGCGCAGCCGGGCGACGTCGTCGGCGGTCAGGTCGTGACGGGTGAACTCCAGCACGCCGCCGATGCTGCCACAGCCGCCGCGGGCATGCGTAGACTGCCGACCCGTGGCGCTCGACTGGGTGCAGCATGCGATCTGGTGGCAGATCTACCCGCTGGGCTTCGTCGGCGCCTACCCCGCGAATCCGGCTCCCGCGCCTGAGGAGCACCGGCTGCGACGGATCGTCGGGTGGTTCGACCACGCCGTCGAACTCGGCGCTTCCGGCATCGCGCTCGGCCCGATCTTCGCATCGCGCACGCACGGCTACGACACCACCGATCACTACCGCATCGACGCCCGCCTCGGCGACGACACCGACTTCGACTTCGTCGTCGACGAGGCGCACCGGCGCGGGTTGCGCGTCATGCTCGACGGCGTGTTCAACCACGTCGGGACGGATTTCGGCCACCCGGAATGGTTTCGCCGCGGACGCAACGGCTTTCACACCTTCGAGGGCCACGGCGAGCTGATCACACTGAACCACTCGAACCCCGACGTGGTCGACTATGTGGGCGACGTGATGCGCCACTGGCTGGGCCGCGGCGCCGACGGCTGGCGACTGGACGCGGCGTATGCCATACCGGACACCTTCTGGGCGAACGTCATCCCGGCCGTCCGCGACGCATACCCCGACGCCTGGTTTGTCGGCGAAGTGATCCACGGGGACTACGCCGCACGCGTGCGCGCCGCCAGGTTCGACTCCGTTACGCAATACGAGCTGTGGAAGGCGATCTGGAGTTCGTTGAACGACGGCAACTTTCACGAGCTCGACTGGGCGCTGCGGCGGCACAACGATTTTCTCGCCACATTCGCGCCGTTGACCTTCGTCGGCAACCACGACGTCACTCGCATCGCGAGCCAGTTGACCGACCCGCGCCATGTGGCGCATGCGGTGGTGATCCAGATGACCACCGGCGGTGTGCCGAGCATCTACGCCGGCGACGAGTACGGCTACCGGGGCGGCAAGGAAGAACGGTTCGGCGGCGACGACGCGGTCCGCCCGGAATTCGCTTCGGCGCCCGGCTCTGTCGATCATGACGCCGCGTCGGTGTTCCGCTCGCACCAGTTCCTGATCGGACTGCGGCGACGGCATCCGTGGCTGCACCGGGCCACGATCGAGGCCGCGCTGCTGGACAACCGGCGCTACGTCTACGTCAGCCGCCACGGGAACGATGCACTGTTGGTGGCGCTGAACATCGACGACGCTGCTCTGTCGATTTCTCTGTCGGACATCGGGTTTCAGCGCGCCCTGGTGCTCGGTGGTGACGCGGCGCCTGGGTCGGTCGACGTCGAGCAGGCTCTCGTCGGACCGCACGGCTGGCTAGTCCTGCGGCCGCTCCCCTAGCCGCTCGACGGTCGCGGGGTCCTCTTCGCCGCCGTAGAACTTGTCGAGCAGTTCGAAAAACTCGGCGTTATCGTCGGTGGCGCGCGCGAACAGCGTCATCGACGAGCGCACCTTGAGATTGTCGGGCCAGCCGAAGATCTCGTCGACGGAGGAGCCCTCGATCGCGTTGACCAGCCGCGTGCATTCGCGCAAGCGGGGCCCGAGGACGTCGTGGTCCAGGTACGCCTGCGCCTCGGCCAGTGACGAGATCGCGAACCGCGCCGCGGTCGGGCTGCGGCCCAGACCTTGCAGTTGAGGGAAGATGAACCAGATCCAGTGACTGCGCTTGGCGCCCGCACGAAGCTCCGCGAGGACGGCGTCGTACACCGGCGCTTGCGCGTCGACGAACCGCTGCAGGGTTGCCATGCTCAGCCCATCATGGCCTGATGCTCTTCGCGCAAGCGGCTCATCATCGACGGGATCACCGCGTCGATCAGCTGCGGGCCCGGGCTACCCAGCGCGTCGGCCAGCGCGGCGGTGAACTCCTCCGCGGTGGTCGCGCGCCGGGCCGGTACGCCCATGCCGGCGGCCAGCGCGACGAAGTCCAGCCGGGGCGGATCCAGGTCGAGCAGCGCCTCGGCGCGCGGGCCCGGCGGCCCGCTCTGCGCGCCGACCCGCTGCAGTTCAAGCCGCAGTATGTCGTAGGCGCCGTTGTTGTAGATCACGGTGGTGACGTTGAGCTGTTCGCGGGCCATGGTCCACAGCGCCGACGGCGTGTACATCGCCGAACCGTCGGCCTGAAGGCACAGCACCGGCCGGTCTGGCGCGGCGATCGCCGCCCCCACCGCTGCGGGCAGGCCGTACCCGATTGCGCCGCCGGTCAGCGTCAGCCAGTCGTGCCGGGGCGCGCCCGCCGTTGCGGCGGGCAGCGTCAACCCCGCGGTGTTCGACTCGTCGACCACGATCGCGTCCTCGGGCAGCAGCGCGCCGACCGCCGCGGCGATGCTCACCCCCGTCAACGCTCCGGTGGGTAGCGGTGGCCGGCTGAGCGGGGTGACGGTTGCCGCCACGCCGGGGGCCACCTCGTCGGCCAACGCCGTCAGCGCCGCGGTCGCCTGGCCGGGCTCGGCGAGGAGGTGCACGTCGCAGCCGGGCGGCACTAGGTCGCTGGGCTTGCCGGGGTACGCGAAGAACGACACCGGCGAGCGCGCCCCGGCCAGGATCAGCTGCTTCACCCCGTCGAGCTGCGCGGCGGCGGCCTCGGCGAAGTAGCCGAGCCGCTCGACCGCGGGGCGTCCCGTTCCCCTGGCCAGCCGGGTCGGGAACGTCTCGCACAGCAACCGCGCGCCGGTGGCCGTGACGATGCGCGACGCTGCCGTCAACCCCTCCTCGCCGGTCGCGTCGCCGCCGAGGAACAGCATCGTCGGCTCACCGCCCCGCAACAACCCCGCGACAAGACCCAAAGTCCGCTCCGCCACCGGGGTCTCGGTGTGCCTTCCCGTCTTCTCGACGGGAAGAGGTGAGGCGCCGTCGTCCCATGACACGTCCGCGGGAAGGATCAGGGTGGCGATCCGGCCCGGCGCCGCGGTGGCGGCGGTGATCGCGTCGAGGGTGTCGGGTCCGACGTTCTGCGCGGCAGAAGTGCGGCGCACCCAGCCGGACACGCTGTGGGCCAGTGCGTCGATGTCGGACTCCAGCGGCGCGTCGTACTGCTTGTGGTAAGTCGCGTGGTCGCCGACGACCACGATCATCGGCACCCGGGCCCGCTTGGCGTTGTGCAGATTGGCCAGCCCGTTGCCTAGGCCCGGGCCGAGGTGCAGCAGCACAGCCGCGGGCTTGCCCGCGATGCGGGCATAGCCATCGGCCGCGCCCGTCGCCACACCCTCGAACAGGGTCAGCACGCCCCGCATCTCGGGCACGTCGTCCAGCGCCGCGACGAAATGCATCTCCGAAGTCCCAGGGTTGGCGAAACACACGTCGACATTGCCGTCGACGAGCGTGGTGATGAGTGCGCGCGCCCCATTCACAGCTTGTCCTCCCTTTCGACGAGTCGTTTTCAAGCTAGTCTGCTGCCTGATCGACGCGCTGCCAGTGAGAGAAGGAAGCCGATGCTGCAATCGTCTGACGACGAAGCGGTGACGGATTCGCAGACGGCGGAACAGGCCACCGACGAGCAGGCAACCGAAACGCGAACCTTGCGGCGCAGACGGCCACGCAGGTTGCTCTCGCGCGTTTCCATCCAGTCGAAACTCGTCGTGATGATGGTGCTGTGCACGATCGTCGCGGCCGCTGTCGTCGGGTTCATCGCCTTCCACGCCGGGCGCAGTTCGATGCGCATTCAGGTGTTCAACCGGCTGACTGAACTGCGCGAGTCGCAGTCGCGGGCGCTCAACACCGAATTCACGGACCTGAAGAACTCCCTGATCATCTATTCCCACGGGGCCAACACCGTTCCGGCGCTCCAGGCATTCATCGCCGGCTTCGACCAGCTGGCCAACGCGACGATCGATCCCGCGCAGCAGCAGTCGATCGTCGACTTCTACAACAACACATTCCTCAAGGAGATCGAGCAGTACAGCAACGCCAAACCCGATCTCGACGCGGTATTGCCGACCAGCAACGCGCAGAAATATCTGCAGGCCAACTACACCGCGCAGCGTAAGTCCGACGATGTCGCGATCAACATGGACGACGCGCACGACGGCAGTATCTGGTCGGCCGCCAACGCCCGCTACCAAGATTTCTTCCGCCAAATCGTGAACCGGTTCGAATTCCAGGACGTGCTGCTACTCGACACCCGGGGAAACGTCGTCTACAGCGCGTACAAAGACGTCGACCTCGGCACCAACATCCTGACGGGGCCTTACAACGGATCCAAGCTGCGCACCGCATACGAAAACGCGTTGGCGTCCAACTCCGACGACTATGTCGGGATCACTGACTTCGAGATCTATCAACCCGCCGAGGGCCAGCCCACAGCGTGGATGGTGTCGCCGGTGGGCGTCAATGGACGAACCGATGGCGTGATGGCACTGCAGTTTCCGATCACCAAAATCAACAGGTTGATGACGTTCGACAAGCAGTGGGCGGAGTCCGGGATGGGTAACACCGGTGAGAGTTTCCTCGCCGGTCCCGACGATCTCATGCGCTCCGACTCACGGTTGTTTCTTGAAAACCCAAGCCAGTTCAAGCACGACGTCGTGCAAGCGGGCACACCCCCCGACATCGCCGATACCGCGATGCGGCTGGGCAGCACCACGCTGGTACAGCCCATTTCGAGCGACGCCACCCGCGCAGCGCAACGTGGCCAGTCCGGAACCATGATCACGACGGACTATCTCGGTAATGAAACGTTGCAGGCGTATGCCCCTGTGCAGATTTCGGACAGCGGGCTGCACTGGTCGATCGTTGCCAAGATCGACACCGCCGAGGCCTTTGCGAGGGAGTCGGCGTTCACCAAAACGATGGTGCTGTCCACCACCGGAATCATTTTCCTCGTCTGCATTGCGGCGATGGTCGTGGCCCAAGTGTTCGTACGACCGATTCGGAAGCTGGAGGCCGGCGCACAGAAGATCAGCGCAGGCGATTATGACGTCGCGATACCGGTGGAATCACGCGACGAGATCGGCGATTTGACGCAGGCCTTCAACGAGATGAGCCGCAACCTCGGAATCAA
>DASWBF010000330.1:0-2527 GCA_036390735.1 Mycobacterium sp.
CCCGCGACGATCACGGAAGTTCTGCGGCTGCAGCTCGTCGCGCCCGCGGCACCGTTGCTGGGCAGGCTCGCGATGCGAGTGCAGGGCGTCATGCTGTGGCTACGCGGGGTGCCGCGCGTGCCGTGGCGCCCGATGCCGGAGCCGGCGGTGACCACCGCGGCGCCGCCGGTAAGGATCGCCGTCACCGACCTGCGGGACTCGAGTGTGGCCTCGTGACCGCGACGGCTGGCGCTAGGCTACGCCCCAATGAGCCGATCGCCGCAGGTGGAAAGCGACCTGGACGCGTTGTTGCGCCGGGTCGCTCGCCAGGACGTCGACGCGTTCGCCGCTTTCTACGACGCCACCCGGGCACGGGTATTCGGAATGGTGAGCCGGGTGGTGCGTGATTCGGGCTACAGCGAAGAGACCACCCAGGACGTCTACCTGCAGGTGTGGCGAAACGCCGCCAACTTCAACCCGGCGGCGGGATCGGCGCTGGCGTGGTTGCTGACGCTCGCCCACCGCCGGGCCGTCGACCGCGTGCGCGCCGAGCAGGCCGCCACCCAACGCGAGTCCCGATACGGCGCGGCGACGGCAGAACCGGCGGCGGATGTGGTCGCCGACTCGGCCATCCTGCGTGACGAACAACGCCAAGTGGCGAACTGCCTCGGTTCGCTGACCGACACCCAGCGCGAGTGCATCGAACTCGCCTACTACGGCGGGCTCACCTATGCCCAGGTGTCCGAACGGCTCTCGGCCAATCTGGCGACCATCAAGTCGCGGATGCGCGATGCGCTTCGTGCGCTGCGGAACTGCTTGGGCGTGACATGACCGAGCCATCCGATTTCGAGCTGCTCGAACTGGCGGCCCCGTACGCGCTGCACGCCGTCACCGACGACGAGCGCGCCGACATCGACCGTCGGGTGGCCCGGGCGCCGGTCGCGGTGGCCGACGCGTTCCACAACGAGGTGCGCGCGGTCCGCGAGACGCTGGCCGTGGTGTCCGCCGCGACCGCGGTGGAGCCACCTGAGCGGGTGCGCGACCGGGTGCTGGCGGCCGTCTCCCCGCTGCAAAGGAAATTCCATTGGCGCGCAACACTTTTGGCGGCCGCTGCGGCGTTGATCATCGGGCTCGGCGCGCTGACGGCCGGCTTGGCGCTTCGGCCGCCGGCGCCGCAGACCACTGCAGAGCAGGTGTTCGCCGCCTCCGACGTGCACACAGTGTCGCGCCCGATTCCGGGCGGCGGCACCGCGACCGTCGTGTTCTCCCGTGAGAAGAACGCCGGCGTGTTGGTCATGAACGACGTGCCGCCGCCGAAGCCGGACACGGTGTACCAGATGTGGTTGATCAACGACCAAGGACCGACATCGGCGGGCACGATGGACGAGAAGGCGGTGGACCCGTCGACAACTGCCGTGCTGACCGACCTCGAAAACGCCACCACACTGGCGTTCACGGTCGAGCCCGGCACCGGCTCGGTCAAGCCGACCGGTCAGGTGGTCGCCGAGTTGCCGCTCACCTGAGCGTCGCCGCCGCAGCCTCGGTGATGACGTCGGCGGCGTCTTTCCGCTGCCGCCACGCACGGACCTGCCGCATGGCGCCGTTGCCGTCGCGGACCAGCCGGTGCAGCTCATCGGACACCGGCGCGTATTCACCCAATGCCTCCAACGCTGGGCGGACCTGCACTCGGCCAGCGCGCCCACAGGATGCTGCGCCAACTGGCGTCCCGTCTCGGCGTTGCGATAGATCGCGGAGTTGGCGGTCAACGCCAAAAGCAGTGGTAGCCATGGTCGCAACCAGTTGCTGACCTGGACCGCCGCCTCCTGGTTTGGTACCGCGACGTGCACATGGCAGCCGCAGATCCTTGCTCGTGGGCGATCATGCCGAAGTTCTCGCCGATCTTGTGGTACCGCGGCGGGTCGGTGATCGGGAAGTGGTGCGGCACCGAGGGCGGAGCGCCACCGCGAGCAGCCGCGCGCCGCACGCTGATGCCGCATCCGCTGCGACACGGCGCAGCCTTGTCAGCTCCGCGCGGAGTCCGTCACTGGTGGCGACGACCGGTTCGCCGGTGTCGTTGTCGACGAGGAGGAACTCCTCTTCGACTCCAATCGTCGGATGCTCGTCCATGGTGCGTGCCATTCTTCCACCGATGCTGGGAAGTCACTGGAGCCGAGGCGATTTCACCGCATTATGCGCCGGAATGTGGCGCTGACGTGTCATAGTGACTTCACGCGACATCGGATACGGGAGGGTCGGGGTGGCCAAATCTGTTGGGTCAGCAAACATTATCTGTTGCGCGTTGACGTTGCTGGTCGGAACAGTTGGTTGTTCGAACCCCCCGAAAACTGTCACCAAAGAAGACGTCGCCAACCAGATCAAGCAGACGAAATGGGACGCGGCGGGCAACAAGCCGGAATCCGCGTCGTGTCCGGTCGATCTCAGGCCGGTCGTGGGGGCGAAAGTGGTGTGCGAGATGACGATCAACGGCCAGACGGTTTTCGTCGACGTCACCGTCACGGGCATTGATGGCGACAACGTACAACTCAAT
>DASWBF010000331.1:0-9585 GCA_036390735.1 Mycobacterium sp.
AGGTGGCGCGGATGTGGTCGAGCCGGGCCATCGCCTCGTCGGTGGCGAACCTCGCCGGACGCTCGCCCAGGTTCTCGTCCGCGAGTTGGATGCCGCTGGCCAGGTCGGCCATGGCCGCCATGTTCGACCGCGCCCAGTCGGCGTACTTGTCGTCGTCGGCGGCGCCCATCCAGCCGCCGTAGCACGCCAGGTAGATCTCGTCTTCGAGGCTGTAGGCCATGTCCTGGCGCGACGGCGACGGGCCCCAGTTCAGCCACAGGAAGTGTGACGGGTGCGGTGGAATGGTCTCGATGATGCGGCGAATACCCGGCAACAGCTCCTCGGCGGACGCCGACGTCCACATGTTGTCGGCGGAGTATCGGTGGTCGGCCAGATAGTTGCTCATCACGCCGTCATACCAGGTCAACAAATCGGTTGGGGCATAGGGGATTTTGACGATCGCCTTATCGATGGCCGGGCAGGTGCCGAGTAACGCCAGCGCCTTCGCGGCTTCCTGCTCGGAGTCCGCGAATGCTGGTGACGCGAAAACGATTGCGGGATGGTCGATCCCGAGGTTCGGCACGCTGCGTGACGCGACGATCTGCAGCTCCACCCGGCGATCCACCTCGGCGCTGGTCGCCCGGGCCCAGATGAAGATCTCGTCGGTGCAATCAATCGGATAGACGTACAGGCTGCTGGCGCAGACGGCCGGTTTGGCGTACAGCTTGAGGTGAAACGCGGTGACGGCCGCGAAGAAGCCCGGCCCCGCCCCGCGCGCCGCCCAGTACAGGTCCGGGTGATTGTCGGCGTCGCAGTAGAGTTGCTCACCGTCCGCGGTCACGACGTCGAGGCCGATCACGCTCTCGCAGGCCGGCCCGAAAACCCTGCTGTTCCAACCGTATCCGCCCTGCAGCAGATATCCGCCGATGCAGACCCCCTTGCAGTGGCCGGCGGGAAAGAAGAGGCCCTGCGCGTCGAGTTCGCCCGCAAGCACGCTGCCGCCCTTGCCGGGGCCCACCACCGCGACGTTGCGGTCGGCGTCGACGGTGCAGTGGTCGAGACCGTGCACATCGAGCAGCACACCGCCGTCGCGCAGATGATTGGCCCCCCAGCTGTGCCCACCCGACCGGATGCCCACCTGGCGACCGTTGGCTTTCGCGTACGCGACCGCTGCGACCACGTCATCGCCGTCGCGGGCGACCACGATCACGTCCGGATAGCGATCCGGCACGCGCTGGTTCCACACCATCGACCGGCGGGCTTGCTCGTACCCGTCGTCGCCCCGGAAGAAATGTCGCCTCGCCGGTAACGCGTTCATTCACAACTCCGTCGGCTCATCGTTTTCTGCGCCGAGATCGACACAGGGGCTGTGGTTGGGCGGAAGACACGACCCTCACGTCGATTTCGCCGCACGGGAGGCTGCTTTGGGCACCGCGTCACCGTTGCGGCGCCACGACCACACGTAGAGCGCCCACATCACGATCGGCAACAGGATGTCGGTCCACAGCGGGATCCCGATGTTGTACGGCTTGGTGTTGTTCTCAACCACCCAGAAGTAGATGTGCCCGGCGGCGTCGCCGACGTACTGCACGGTCAACACGACGATCGTGGCCAGCCAGAAGTGGCCGCGGAACCAGTACGCCATCACGCCGACGACGCCGATTGCCAAGTCGCCCATCGCGTTCTCCCACTGGAACCCGCCGTCGCCGCGGGTGTAGCCGATCAGCTCCGCGGTTTGCGGGCCGTCGAACACGTGATACCCCGCGCCGACGATCGAGGCGATGCCGACGACCCAGACCATCCACCACACCATGTGGATGTCCACTGCCAGACGGTCTTTGTGCCGCCGGCTCTGGACAAAGCCGCCGATCAGCGCGATGACGACGGCGATGACACTGCCCACTTGTTGAACTCCTACGTCACTCGGGCCAGCAGGAAGCCGTCCCACCCCTTGACACCGACGGTTTGAATCGCGGCCGCCTCCAGCCGCGGATGCGCGGCGATCATGTCGAGCATATCGACCACGCCCTGCGCCTGATGGTCGTCGGCGGCCGGGGCAAGCACTCGGCCCATCCGAACCACGTTGTCCACCACGATGATTGAGCCCGGTGCGCTCAACTCGACCGCCCACTGGACGTAGGCCGAGTTATTCTCCTTGTCCGCGTCGACGAACACCAGGTCGAACGACTCAGACCGCAACTGCGGCAGCGTGTCCAGCGCCGCGCCGACGATCACGTCGACGCGCTCGCCGATGCCGGCTCGGTCGATGTTGGTCCGCGCCACCTGCGCGTGCTTGGGCTCGTACTCCAGCGTCACGACATGCCCCTCAGGGCCGACGGCGCGCGCCAGCCAGATCGTGCTGAAGCCCCCGAGCGTGCCGATTTCCAAGATGCGGCGTGCCCTCATCACCGAGGCCAGCAGGTACAGGAACTTGCCGTGCTGTGCCGACACCTCGATCGGCGGCATGCCCGCGGCCGCGGTGGCCGCCCGTGTCGCGGCGAGCGCGGGGTCGTCGCCGATCAGCAGCCGGTCGAACAATGCATCGACGTCCACCGCATTCGGTTCGCTCACCCGGCCCACGCTAGCCGCGCACTCCTTCCTTCGAATAGACCACCCGCAGCACGTGTTCGATCTCTGCGCCCATCACCAGGCCGGCCAGTTCGCAGAACGTGGCAACGAACTCAGGGCCGTGAGCAGGCGTCGCGTCGCAGAAGTGGTGCGCGATCTCGTGCAACACCACGAGTTCCCGCAGCGCCCAGCGGTCGTGGCGGGCAGGCACCGCGATCACCGCGTCGCCGTCGCGGCGCTCGTAGTGCGCGGCCGTAACCCCTTGCCGAGGTCGCACCGCGACCGGCCCGACTTCCGGCCAACGCTGTTGCACGCCTGAATGATTCAGCACGGAGTCGACGTAGGCACGCACCGATTCCACCGACGCGAACCGTCCTTCCGGCGGCAGCGTCAGCGCCGTGCCGAAGAAGTCGACCGCCCGTGACCCGTGCTCAGCGGCCCGGTCGAACAACGTGCGCACGAACTGCTCGGCCGCATACACCTTGCCGCGCTGCGTGTCGCGGCTGCTCAACGCCCTTTGCTCTTCGCGCAAGCGGCTGCTCACCTCTCGAGCGGGGTGCGGCCGTTGGGCAACTCGGGGCTGCTCCCGAGCCGGGCGCGACGGCCGGCCCTGTCACCGGCTCGCCGCGCCGCCGACGAGTAGCCCGCCGACGCCCGGTGGGCCTGCCACGTGCCACGCGCCTTCGACTCCCTGGTGTAGAAGTCCGTCAGCTCGATTTCCTTGTTGCGCAACGCAAGCGCAGTTCCGGGATGCGACGCCGACCTGCTCTTCACCTCGGCCGTCGCCTCCTCGCGCGCCTGCACCAGTCGCTGGCCGATGCGCGCGCCGAAGGCGAGCTGGAAGTTCAGCCGCGCGGTGATGGTCGGCGTCGGCCGGTGCGCACCCGAGGCGAGGTACGTTTCGGACGATCGGACCATCTGCATCACCAGGCTGGCGTACAACGCGTGGCTGGCGTCGATGTCCTCGGGGAATCCGTAGGCGTACACGAACGTCGAGTTCGACGCGACGTCGACTTTCACGTCGTTGGCCGCGGCGATCACCGCGAACAGCTGCACGTAGGTGCGCAGACCCCTGGTGCCGGCGTTGCCGATCGTGATCGTGCACTGGACGGGGGCTTGCGCCGAGGTGCGAGTAGCCGCGTGGGAGCGCGCGACTGCCAGGTCGATGGAGGTGGCGGTGGCCAGCCGTTGCGCCGCGGCCATGAAGGCCTCGGCCTCGTGCGCGTTGTCGGTGCCCTCGGCCTGGCGCAGCAGGGCGGCGATGCGCGCCAACATCTTGTCGTCGGTCATAGCGGCAATCTAAGGGAGACCCCCGACGACTTTGTGCCGCAGTTTCACAAATGCGTCTCGATCCACGACGTGACGTCGTCGAGCACGCGGTGCCTTTCGGGTTCGTTGAAGACCTCGTGGTACAGCTCGGGATAGATCTTCAGCACCACCTGGGTCGACGCGACGTTCTCGACGAGCATCCGGCTGCCTTCGACGCTGATGAGCCGATCTTCTTCGCCGTGGACGATGAGCAGCGGCGCGGTCAGCTTGGCGGCCAACTGCGGTTGCTTCTGGCCCACCTCCAGCAGTGCCTTGGAGATGCCGGCCGGGAACTTGCCGTGATAGACCAGCGGATCTGCCTTGTACTTCGCCACCACCTCAGGGTCGCGGGACACCGCGTCGGCGTCGAGAGTGCGCACCTTCGCGGCGGGGAACAGCGACCCGAGGAGTTTGGCCGCCACCCCCAGCGGCTTGGGCACCTCGAGTTGAGCGGCGACGGCCGGCCCGGACAGCACGACGGCCGTGTAGTCGCCGGGATGGTCTGCGGCGTACGCGAAGACGATTCCACCGCCCATGCTGTGGCCGACCACCACGCGGTTCAGGTCGGGGTAGTCGGCAGCGGCGATGTCGACGAGCCTGGCGAAGTCGTCGGTGTAATGCGACAGCCGCTTCAGCCACACCCGCTTGCCGCCCGACCGGCCGTGCCCGCGGTGGTCGAGTGCGTAAGTGATCAGACCAGCTTCGCCGAACCGCTGGGCGACGTGGTCGTAGCGTCGGGCGTGTTCGGCGTATCCGTGCGAGATCAGCACGACTCCGCGGGGTGTCTCGTCGGGCGTCCAGACGTCGTAGACGATCCGCACCCCGTCGGCGCCGTCGAACGAGCGTTCCGTGCGGGTAGTGGCCATCAGCAGAGCGTAATAGCGCGCGTAGGCTCGCTGACGTGAGCGTCCTTGCCCGCGAATCTGACGACGATTTCCTGGTCCAGGCGGAGCCACATCGGCGAGAACTCCTCGCGCATTGCTACCGCATGACGGGCTCGCTGCACGACGCCGAGGATCTCGTGCAGGAGACGTATCTGCGGGCGTGGAAAGCGTATTCGGGCTTCCAGGGCAAGTCGTCGCTGCGGACGTGGCTGTATCGGATCGCGACAAACACGTGCCTGACGTCGTTGGAGGGCAGGAAACGGCGGCCGCTGCCCAGTGGGCTGGGCGCGCCGAGCTCCGACCCCGGCGACGAGCTCGTGGAGCGCGGTGAGGTGCCGTGGCTCGAGCCGCTGCCCGACGATCCGTCGGCGATCGTCGAGAGCCGTGAGTCGGTACGGCTGGCGTTCACCGCCGCGCTGCAGCACCTGTCGCCCCGGCAGCGGGCGGTGCTGGTGTTGCGCGACGTGCTGCAGTGGAAGGCCGCCGAGGTGGCCGAGGCGATCGGCGCGTCGACGGCCGCGGTGAACAGTCTGTTGCAGCGGGCGCGGGCGCAGCTCGAGGCCGTCGGCCCCGACGACTCACTGTCCGCGCCGGACTCGCCCGAGACGCAGGATCGCTTGGCGCGCTACATCGCCGCGTTCGAGCATTACGACATCGACCGCCTGGTGAAAATGTTTACCGCCGAGGCCATTTGGGAGATGCCGCCGTTCGACAGCTGGTATCAGGGCCCGCAGGCCATCGGCTCGCTGATCCACCTGCAGTGCCCCGCGCAGGGAGCCGGCGACATGCGGCTCGTCCCGGTCGTGGCCAACGGCCAGCCCGCCGCCGCGATGTACATGCGCGAGGGAGCCAAGCACGTGCCGTTCCAGCTGCACGTCGTGGACTTCACGGCCGACGGCGTGGCTCACGTTGTTGCGTTCCTCGACACCACGTTGTTCGCGAAATTCGGCCTGCCTGACCACCTTTAGCCGTCGACAGCACGCCGGCCGAGAGTGACGTTTTGCAGGCCCGCTCTCGCACTTTGTCTGCAAAACGTGCTTCCCGCGAGAGTTGTCGGGGGCTTACAGCCCCAGCGAGCGGCCGGCCTCCGTCAACGTCCGCGCCGACCGGTGCAGCCCGGCCAGCTCGTCATCAGAGAGCGGCACCTGCAGTACCCGGCCGGCCCCGGACGCCGACACCACAGTCGGCACCGACAACGCGACCCCGTCGATGTCGTAGGCGCCGGACTGCACGGTCGACACCGGCAGCACCCGGTGCTGGTCGCCCATGATGGCCTCGATGATCCTGGCCGTGGAAAGTCCGATCGCCAGGTTGGTGGCGCCCTTGCCGGCGATGATCTCGTACGCGGCGTTGACCACCTCCGACGAAATCTGCTCTTGGGCAACCTGATCGAACACCTCGGCCGCTGGCACGCCGCCTACCGTGACCGCTGACCAGACCGGGATTTCGGAGTCGCCGTGCTCGCCGACGATGAAGCCGTGCACGTTCTCCACCGCGATGCCGGCACGCGCCGCGATCAGGTGCCGGAAGCGGCTGGAATCCAGCACGGTTCCGGACCCGAACACCCGGCCCCGCGGCGCGTCGACCGCGTTCACGGCGGCGCAGGTGACGACGTCGACCGGGTTGGTCACCATGACCACGACGGCGTGCGGGGACTGCTCGAACAGCTGCGGGATCAGCTTTCGGGCCATCGCGACGTTCGTCGACGCCAGGTCCAGTCGGCTCTGGCCCGGGTGCTGCTTGGCGCCCGCCGTGACGATGACGATCGTCGACTCAGCGGTGACCGCGAGGTCGTCGCCACCGGTGACCCGGCACGGCGGAACGAACGGGCTGCCGTGGTTGAGGTCGAGCACCTCGGCGCGCACCTTCTTCGCGTTGACGTCGTACAGCGCGAGCTCGCGGGCCGACCCGCGGATCAGACAGGCGTAGGCGATAGCTGTGCCCACGGTGCCCATCCCGACAATCGACACCTTCCCGCGTCTGGCCATGGCACCCATACTGCCAAGGCGTAGGTGACGACGATCTCTAGCGCCGCTTATCCGCAGCCAGAGGTCATTTCGGATGGCCAAATTGGAACCTGTTATCGAGCGCTGGTTATGATCGCCGGCTATGAAGACCAAGGGCGCTCTTCTCTGGGAGCTCAACTCACCGTTCAAGGTCGACGAGATCGACGTCGGCGACCCGGTCGCCGGCGAAGTGCAGATCCGCCTGCACGCAGCGGGCATGTGCCACTCCGACTACCACCTGGTCAACGGCAACACCCCGATCGCGCTGCCCGCGCTCGGCGGTCACGAGGGTGCCGGCGTCGTCACCAAGGTCGGCAAGGGCGTCACCGGCCTCGAGGAAGGCGACCACGTCATCCTGGCGTTCATCCCGAGCTGCGGGCGCTGCCAGCCGTGCCTGAAGGGTTTCCGGTCGCTGTGCGACCGCGGCGCCGTGCTGCTCGGCGGCAAGGCCATCGCCGACGGCACCAGCCGCGTGCACGCGGGCAGCACCGAAGTCTCGCCGATGAACCTGCTCGGCACCTTCGCGCCGTACATGACCGTGCACCAGGACTCCGTCGTCAAGATCGACGACAGCGTGCCGTCCGAGACCGCCGCGATTATGGGCTGCGCGGTGCCCACCGGATTCGGCTCGGCCACCAACGTCGCCGAGGTGCAGCCCGGCGAGACGGTGGTGATCGTCGGCGTCGGCGGTATCGGGATGAGCGCGCTGCAGGGTGCGGTGATCGCCGGCGCGCGCAACGTCGTCGCGATCGACCCGGTCGAGTTCAAACGCGAGCAAGCCATCAAGTTCGGCGCCACCCACGCCTACGAGTCGATGGCCGCCGCAATCGAGCCCGTCATCAACCTGACCCAGGGGTTCATGGCGGAGAAGACGATCATCGCCGTCGGCGACATGCGCGGCGAGTACATCGAAGAAGCGATGACGCTCACCGCCAAGACCGGCACCGCCGTGGTGACGGGCATGGGCGCAATGCTCGGCGTCGACGTCAAGCTTAACCTGTTCCTGTTCACGATGTTGCAGAAAACGTTGAAGGGCAACATCTTCGGCGGCAGCAGCAGCCATGTCGAGACACCTCGGCTGGTCGGGCTCTACAAGTCGGGACTGCTCAAGGTCGACGAGATGGTCACCAGCACCTACCGTCTGGAAGACATCAACGAGGGCTATCAGGACATGCTCGACGGCAAGAACATCCGCGGCGTCATCCGCTACGACGAGGCGGACTGGTAGCGCGACTACCCTGGGCCGCATGAGCCCAGACATCCGCCGCGCGGTCGACCGCGCCGTCACCACGACGTCATGGCTGGACTCCAAGCATTCGTTCTCCTTCGGCGACTACTACGACCCGCACAACACGCATCACGGGCTGCTGCTGGTCAACAACGACGACGTCGTCGCACCTGCAGCGGGCTTCGACACGCACCCGCACCGGGACATGGAGATCGTGACCTGGGTGCTCAGCGGATCGCTCACGCACGAAGACTCCGCGGGCAATGCGGGCGTGATCTATCCAGGTCTCGCACAACGGATGTCGGCGGGCAGCGGCATCATGCACTCGGAGAAGAACGAAACATCCGACGAGCCAGTGCATTTCGTTCAGATGTGGGTGGTTCCCGACGAGCCCGGCGTCACGCCCGGATACCAGCAGCAGGTGGTCGACATCGCCGGCGGGTTGGTGCCCATCGCCTCGGGCCGGGCCGACGATGCCGCTGTCGCCATCCACAACCGCTACGCCACGCTGCACGGCGCCCGCCTGAGCCCGGGCGAGGCCGTCGAGCTGCCGCACACGCCCTACCTCCACCTGTTCGTCGCGCGCGGCGACGTGACGCTGGAAGGCGCGGGCGAGCTCGGCGAGGGAGACGCGGTGCGGTTCACCGCGTCGGGCGGCCAGCGGGTCACCGCCGTTGCACCCGCGGAGATCCTGGTCTGGGAAATGCATGCGGGCCTGGCGGCGTAACGCGGCCCTGGTCACCGCGGCCGCGCTGATCACGGTCGCTTGCGGCGCACCGACGACCGCTCCGCCCAAGACGCCGGCGCCGCCCGCGCAGGCGCCCGCCGGACTGGTTCCGGTGACCGTGCAGGTCGCGCCGGCGCTGGCCGATTCGCCGTTCGACGTCGCCCGGCAGGCGCTGGTGCCGCCCGGGTGGACGATGAGTCTCTGGGCGCGGGTCCCGAAGGCCCGGCTGGCGGCGTGGGCGCCCGACGGTGCGCTGCTGGTGTCCGTGCCGGCCGACGGCAAGGTGCTGAAGCTGACGCCCGGCGCGCCCCTGCGCCAGGAGGTGCTGCTCGAGGATCTCGACGCGCCGCACGGACTGGCGTTCGCGGGATCGACGCTGTACGTCGCGGAAAGCGACCAGGTCGACGCATACACGTACACCGACGGGCTCGCGACCGACCGACGGGTTGTCGCCGACGGCCTGCCCGACGACCGGAGTGCCGACCTCGGCGGCGCCTACGCGCACGCGCTGAAGAGCGTCGCGGTCGGACCCGACGGCGCGGTGTACTTCTCGATCGGCTCCACCGGCAACGTCTCCGCCGAAGACCGCTCCGCGACGCCGGAGCGCGCGACGATCATGCGCATCCCGCCTCAAGGCGGGCCGTACCAGGTGTTCGCGCGCGGGGTGCGCAATGGCACCGGCCTGGCGATCGCGCCCGACGGTTCGGTGTGGACGGCGGTGAACAACCGTGACAACATCGCCTACCCCGACCCGGGGCCGTCGTACGGCCGCGTGATTCCGGATTACGTCGACGACCACCCGCCGGAGTCGTTGGCGCGGTTGACCTCCGGCCGCGATCTCGGCTGGCCGTACTGCAACCCGGCCGGCGCGGGCGGGCCGGTCCC
>DASWBF010000332.1:0-1664 GCA_036390735.1 Mycobacterium sp.
GTCCGCCGTTGAGACCGTTCATCGCGATGCGAATCCTGACCCGTCGCCCTCGGCGCCGTCGAGCATCGCGTCCGCCGGCACTCGTACTCCGTCGAGGATCACCTGCGCGGTCGGCTGAGCGTGCCAGCCCATCTTCTGTTCCTGCGCACCGAAACTCAGTCCGGCAGAGCCGTTTTCGACAAGGAACGCCGAGATGCCGCTGGACCGTCGGCCCCCGTGCGTGCCATCACGACATAGACGTCGGACGCGCCTGCCCGAGATGAACTGCTTGACGCCGTCGAGGACGTAGTCGCCGCCCTCGCGGACCGCCTTGGCGCGCAGCGCCGCGGCGTCGGATCCGGCCGAGGGTTCGGTGAGGCAGTAGCTGGCGACGGCCTCCATCGAGGCGAGTTTCGGCACCCAGGTCTTGCGTTGCTCGTGGGTGCCGTAGCGGTCGACCATCCAAGCGCACATGTTGTGGATCGACAGGAACGCGGCCGTGGTCGGGTCGGCGGCAGCCAACTGTTCGAAGATCCGTACCGCATCCAGCCGCCGCAGCCCGCTGCCACCCACGTCCTCGCCGCAGTAGATCGCGGCCATCCCCAACTCGGCCGCCTCGCGCAGCGCGTCGACGGGGAAGTGGTGACCGGCATCCCACTCCAACGCGTGCGGTGCGAGCCGTTTGGCGGCGAACGCGGCGGCCGTCTCGGTGATGACACGTTCGTCGTCGTCGAGCTTAAACATATTGTGGCCGTGCCTATTTCATCGTCGGGATGACGAACTCGGCGCCGTGCGTGCCAGCGGGCCACCGCTGCGTGACGGTCTTGACCTTGGTGTAGAACTGGATGGACGTCGGGCCGTGCTGGTTGAGATCGCCGAATCCTGAACGCTTCCAGCCGCCGAACGTGTGGTAGGCCACCGGCACCGGGATCGGCACGTTGACACCCACCATCCCGACTTGCACGCGGGACACGAAGTCGCGGGCAGTGTCACCGTCGCGGGTGAAAACCGCAACGCCGTTGCCGTATTCGTGTTCGCTGGGCAGACGCAGCGCCTCCTCGTAGTCGTCGGCCCGCACGATGCACAGCACGGGTCCGAAGATCTCGTCGGTGTAGATCGACATGTCTGGGGTGACGTGGTCGAACAAGGTGGGACCGATGAAGTAGCCCTCCTCCAGGTTCGCGTCACCGAATTGCAGGTCGTCGCTGGTGCGTTCGCGGCCGTCGATCACCGCCTCGGCGCCGGCCTCGACCCCCTGCTGGATGTAGTCCTTGACCCGCGCGAGCGCCGCCTCGGTGACCAGCGGTCCGTAGTCGGCCTTGGGGTCGAGGCTGTGGCCGACGCGCAGGTTGTTGATCCTGTCGATCAGCCTGGCGCGCAAGCGTTCCGCGGTCTGCTCACCGACTGGAACCGCGACCGTGATGGCCATGCACCGCTCACCGGCGCTGCCGTAGCCTGCACCGATCAATGCGTCGACCGCTTGGTCGAGGTCGGCGTCGGGCATCACGATCATGTGGTTCTTCGCGCCGCCGAAGCACTGCGCGCGCTTGCCGTTGGCGGCGGCGTTGGAATAGATGTACTGCGCGATGTCCGAGCTGCCGACGAAGCCGTAGGCCTGGATATCCGGGTGCGCCAGCAGCGCGTCGACCGCCTCCTTGTCGCCGTGCACCACCTGGAACACGCCC
>DASWBF010000333.1:0-10029 GCA_036390735.1 Mycobacterium sp.
CGTCGCCAGGTCTTCGAACGAGGTGGAGGTCTGACGACCGTCATGGCGATAGAGCACCGCGTGATAGGCGGTGCCGTCCTTACGGTTGCGGGTGCGAAGAGAGGCCATGGCCCGCTGATCGTAGCCGGGTTTGTTGACGTAAGTGTTGACGCAAAAAGGCCCAGGCTCGCGATTATCTCCCTGACCTGGGCCTTTAATGGTGGAGCTGCCGGGAATCGAACCCGGGTCCTACGGCATGTCCTCGAGGCTTCTCCGTGCGCAGTCCGCTATGCCTTTCTCGGATCTCCCGGTCTCACGGACTCGCCGGGATGACGATCCCAGTCGCTGTTAGGTGTTCCGATGAGTCCCGCGACCGAACTCATCGGTGGATCCCTCTAGCTGACGCCAGGATCCGGGTCGAGGGAGTCCCCGGTCTGACGGACTAGCTGTCGCTTAGGCAGCGAGAACGTAGTCGCGCTGTTGTGGAACGGCGCTTAATTGGTTGCAACGACGCTTACGGTGGTCTCTTGCCTGCACCGGCACGCTTCCCTTGATTCGATGCGCGAAGTCGAAACCGTTCAGCCCCTCGCATCCCTGCCGGCTTTCGGCAGGACAGTTCAGTCTACTCATCGTATAACGCTCGTCCAGCGGATTTCTTCCTCGACGGCCCCGTTGAGCCTTGAGTCTGCGCACAGGGCGTGGGTTACTCGGCTTCGCCCAGGACGCAGAGTCAACGCGAAAGCGGCCTACATCACGAACGTCAGGCGCTCCGCAACCTGCCGCCCCAGGCCCACATCGCCGCTGATCTCGATCGCCTCCATGTTCTCGGCTGCGGTCGTGCGCCCGCCGGCCAGCCGCGCGAACAGCACCGCGTCCAGCTGGATCGTCGTCGTCGGGCCGTCCTCGAATTCGTCGACCACCCTCCCCCGGCCGCCTTCCACCGCGACCCGCAGCGTGCGCTGCAGCGGACCAGTCAACTCGAATGCGACGAGGCTGCCGTCTGGTGCCTTACCGAGCTTGCCGACGGTGCGTCCGAGGGCCGCGGTGATCTCCGCGAGAGAGTGCCGCGCCGGCGCGGCCGCCACCTTCTCGTCGGTCGCCCACACGCCCACCGCATAGCGGATGTCCTGTTCGTGCATCCAGCAGTCGAATGTCCGGATCCGCATGAACCGGCCATACGTCTCGGGGCCGACCGGCGTCGTGGTGTTCTCGTTCCACGCGTCGTCGTCCATGGCCAGCAGCGTCTTGCGCCGCTCGGCGGTGACCGACCGGAAGCGCTCGAGCATCGCGGCGGGCGGCTCGTCGTACAGGTGCCTGACCCAGCATTCGTTCATCACACCGAGGTCGTTGTTCACGTGCGGCAGCGCCGACACGTCACAGTCCGGTGTCGGCGTCGGGACGCCCATCAGGAACGACTCGGTGCCGACGATGTGCGAGACGACGTCGTGCACCCGCCAGCCCGGCAGTGCCGTCGGCGCCTTCCACTGCTCGTCAGACAGCCCGGCCAGCAGTTCGTCGATGTCGTCCCAGCAGCCGAACAGTCCGTCGAGCACGTCGCGCTTGTCGAGCTGAATCGCCATTGGTCGACCCTAACCGCTCCCTGGGGGACATACCGCTGTGCCCGCCCCTTAGTAGCCCTGTGTCAACCTGCGATGTCAGCCATATGTTGTCGCTGATCGCTTCACCGCCGATAAGGCGTTGACCTGGGAAAATGACGTTGTCGCTCGGAGGTGGGCAGATCGATGTCCGGCAGCTTTGCGTTGTATGCAATGCGGGAACAACAGCTACGATGTCATGCCCTTGACCCGACGGCCCAGCTCGCGGGTGACCTCACGTTGCGCATCCCGGCGCGCCATGTCCTGACGCTTGTCGCGGGCTTGCTTGCCGCGGGCCAGCGCCAGCTCGACCTTCACCTTGCCCGACACGAAGTACAGCGACAACGGCACCAGCGTCAGGTTGCCGTCGCGGATCTTGCCGATCAGCGTGTCGATTTCGCTGCGGTGCAACAGCAGCTTGCGGTTGCGCCGCGGCGCGTGGTTGGTCCAGGTGCCGTGGTGGTATTCCGGGATGTGCAGGTTGCGCAGCCACACTTCGCCGTCGTCGACGGTCGCGAACGCGTCGACCAGCGATGCCTTGCCTTCCCGCAGGCTTTTCACCTCGGTGCCCACCAGCACCACGCCGGCCTCGAACACGTCGAGAATCGAATAGTCGTGGCGCGCTTTGCGATTCGACGCGATGATTTGCCGCGGCGGGCCGCTCTTCGCAGGTTTCTTCTTGCTCACGGCTAGCGCCGCACGTATAGCCGCAAGGTCGCGTAGGCCGTCGCGCCCGCCATCACCACGCCGAGAACCACCAAATACGGTGTGATGTAGAGGATGTCGAGATAGTCGACGCGCGCTATCAACGGCGGATTGGCTTCATAGAACTGTTTGAGCGCGTTGTCGAGGAAGAACGCCCGCACGAACACCAACCCGACGATCGCCAGGATCACGCCGGCGAGCGCGGCCAGCATCGCCTCCAGCAGGAACGGCAGCTGGGTGTACCACCTACTGGCGCCCACCAGTCGCATGATCCCGATCTCGGTTCGCCGCGTGAACGCCGACACTTGAACCATGTTGGCTATCAACAGTATCGCGCCGATGGCTTGCACCACCGCGACCGCGAACGCCGCGTCGCGCAGGCCGTACAGCACCGCGAACAACCGGTCGATCAGGTCCTTCTGGTTCTTCACATCGCGCACGCCCGGCTGGGCGATCATCGAATCCCGGAATTCTTTGTCGTCTTCGGGGTTCGTCAACCGCACGATGAACGAGGCCGGGAAAGCTTGCTTGCTCGCCACGTCTTTGAACTGCGGAATCCGGCGGATCGCGTCGGCGTAGGCCTCGTCAGGGTTGAGGTAACGCACCGACTCGACGTCGTCGCGACTCTGCAGCAGATCGTTCAGCGCCTTACACGGATTCTGCTTACAGTCCGGATCACGCTGGGACACATCGGCGTTCAGGAAGACCTGCGATTCCACCCGGCTCAGGTAGATGTTGCTGGACTGCACGGCCAACCGCCACACCAGCAGCGCGCCACCGAACAAGCCGATCGAAATCGCGGTCGTCAGGATCATCGCGACCGTCATCGTCACGTTGCGACGAAGACCGGTCCATATCTCGTTGAGGAGAAATCGAAAGCGCACTTAGCGGTCCATCCCGTAGACGCCGCTTTGCTCGTCACGGACCAGCTTGCCCATGTCGAGTTCGACCACCCGCTGGCGCATCGAGTCGACGATGTGGTGGTCGTGGGTGGCCATCACGACCGTCGTGCCGGTGCGGTTGATCCGTTCAAGCAGGTCCACGATGTCCTTGCTGGTCTCCGGGTCTAGGTTGCCGGTGGGTTCGTCGGCCAGCAACACCAGCGGGCGGTTCACGAAAGCGCGGGCCATCGCCACGCGCTGCTGCTCGCCGCCGGAGAGTTCGTGCGGCAGCCGGTTCGCCTTGCCCGACAGGCCCACCATTTCCAGCACGTCGGGCACCACGCGCTTGATCACCTCGGGCTTCTTGCCGATCACCTCGAGCGCGAATGCAACGTTCTCGTACACTGTCTTCTGCTGCAGCAGCCGGAAGTCCTGGAACACACAGCCGATCACCTGCCGCAAGTGCGGGATGTTCCGGCCGTGGAGGTGGTTGACGTGAAACTTCGACACCTGGATCTCGCCCTTGGTGGGCTTCTCCTCGGCCAGCAGCAGCCGCATGAACGTCGACTTGCCCGAGCCGGACGGGCCGATGAGGAAGACGAACTCACCCTTGTCGATCTTCACGCTGACGTTGTCGAGCGCCGGTCGGGCGGACGACTTGTACTGCTTGCTGACCTTGTCGAGGGTGATCATCACGGCACGCCAGTGTAGCGGTGATCCGCGTTGGGTCCGGTCAGCGCGACGGTGTTGGCGACGGCTCGGGTCCGGGTGCCGCCGATGTCGGCGACTGCGTTGGGGCGCCTGCCGGCGCTGGCGGCGTGGGGCTGGGCGACGTGGGGGTGGGCGACGTTGGGGTGGGCGACGTGGTCGGCGGACCGCTTGTCGTGGTGTCCGTCGGCGACGTCGTCTCCGTTTCCGTCGTTGTCGGAGTCGGAGTGGGTGTGGTGGTTTCGGTCGGCTGCCACACATTGGTGCGCGGCACCCATGTGTAGTTCGGGTCGGGCACGAAACCCGGCGGCACCACCTGCGTCTCGGGGGCCTGCGGAGGCGCCGGCTCCGGCTGGTTGGCCTCGTAGATCCACCACACCAGCAGGAACGCCACGATCAGCGCCACGGTCGAGGTGCGCAGCCGGCCGCTCAGGATGTAGGCAGGCCAACCTCGGTTGTCTTTGGTCATCCTGCGATCACCTGGACTCCGGGGCCTGCGTCTCCTCGGCGCCGGGAGCCGTCGCCGGATGGGCGATGGCCCCCACCGTCGGGGACGTCTCGGTGGGCGACACGATGCCCGCGCGGCTCAGCGCGTGCACCACCTGCACCCGCAGCCGCCGTCCTACCTCGAACTGTTTGCCGGGCAGCGTGCGCGCCACCATGCGCAGGATGACCCTCTCCGACTCGATGCTCTCGACGCCCATCAGCGACGGTGCGTCGAGCAGCAGGTCCTTGAGCTGACCGTCTTCCATCGCGGAGTCGCAAACCTCGTGCAGGACCTCGTTCACCTGGTTCAGGTCTGCAGTCACCGGCACCGGGATGTTCACCACGGCGCGCGCCCAGTCCTTGGACAGGTTCACCGACTTGACGATCTGCCCGTTGGGGATCGTGAACATCTCGCCGTCGCTGGAGCGCAGCTTGGTCACCCGCAGCGTGACGTCCTCGACCGTGCCGCGGGCGTCGTTGGACACACCGCTGATCGTCAGCTCGACCAGGTCGCCGAACCCGTACTGCCGCTCGGTGATGATGAAGAACCCGCTCAACAGGTCCTGCACGATCCGCTGCGCGCCGAAACCGAGCGCGGCGCCCAGCACGGCCGCCGGCGCCACCAGCGACCCGATCGGCACAGCGAGGATGTCGGTGATTTCCACCGCGACCACCACGTACAGGATCGCGATCGCCACCCAAGAGATCACCGACGCGACCGCTTGTCGGTGCTTGGTGGTCTCCGAGCGCACCAGCGCATCGGTCTCCTGGAAGCCCGCCTCGATGCGCCTGCTGATCCGCTGCGCCACCCAGGTGATGAACCGGGCAATGAGCAGCGACGCGAGCAAGAGCATCACGATTCGCAGACCCTTGGTGAGGATCCACTCGCCGAGCTGGCCTCGCCAGAAGCCGTGCCATTGGTCGGCTGGGGGTAACGCCAGATAAGTGTTAGTCGTCATCTTTTCTGTTACGCCACCGGATTCCTGCTTCGAGGAACCCGTCGATGTCTCCGTCCAGTACCGCAGCCGGATTGCCGACCTCGTAGTCGGTGCGCAGGTCCTTCACCATCTGGTACGGGTGCAGTACGTAGGAGCGCATCTGGTTTCCCCACGAACTGCCGCCGTCGCCCTTCAGCGCATCCAACTCGGCACGTTCTTCTAAACGCTTGCGTTCCAACAACTTTGCCTGAAGCACGCGCATCGCCGAAACCTTGTTCTGCAACTGCGACTTCTCGTTCTGGCAGGTGACCACGATACCGGTTGGGACGTGGGTAAGTCGAACCGCGGAGTCGGTGGTGTTGACGGATTGGCCCCCCGGCCCACTGGATCGGTACACGTCGACGCGGACATCGCTTTCCGGGATGTCGATGTGATCTGTGGTCTCCACCACAGGCAGCACCTCGACTTCGGCGAACGACGTCTGGCGGCGACTCTGGTTGTCGAACGGACTGATTCGCACCAGTCGGTGCGTGCCCTGCTCCACCGACAACGTCCCGTACGCGAACGGGGCGTGCACCGCGAACGTCGCGCTCTTGATGCCCGCCTCCTCGGCGTATGAGGTGTCGAACACCTCCACCGGGTACTTGTGCTTCTCGGCCCAGCGGACGTACATCCGCATCAGCATCTCGGCCCAGTCGGCGGCGTCGACCCCGCCCGCACCGGACCGGATCGTCAGCAGCGCCTCGCGCTCGTCGTACTCGCCGGCCAGCAGCGTGCGGACCTCTATCGCCTCGATGTCGTCACGCAGGGACTTCAGCTCGGCGTCTGTCTCGGCGAGCTCGTCGGTGCTGCCCTCTTCTGCCGCGAGCTCGTAGAGAACCGGCAGGTCGTCGAGCCGTCGCCGCAGATCCTCGACCCGGCGCAGCTCCCCCTGAGCGTGAGACAGCTCACTGGTCACCTGCTGGGCTCTGGCCTGGTCGTTCCACAGATTGGGATCGGAGGCTTCGTGTTCCAGCTTCTCGATGCGCGCCCGAAGTCCGTCGAGGTCGAGAACGCGCTCGACGCTGGTCAGCGTCGAGTCGAGCGCCGCGATGTCGGCTTGCCGGTCGGGATCCACGGCTGCCTAGGCTACCCGCCGGTCCACGTCTACCATCTGTGCCGTAACCCGGCCAGGTGCGACAGCCCCTATCGCACGGTCGGGCAACTGGGGAGGCTCAAAGATGCGTCCTTACTATGTGGCGATCGTCGGCTCAGGACCGTCCGGCTATTTCGCGGCGGCGTCGCTGCTGAAGCTGGCCGACGCGGCCGAGTCGATCAACGTGCACGTCGACATGCTCGAGATGCTGCCGACCCCGTGGGGCCTGGTGCGCTCCGGCGTGGCGCCCGACCACCCGAAGATCAAGTCGATCAGCGCGCAGTTCGAGAAGACGGCGTTGCACCCGCGGTTCCGGTTCTTCGGCAACATCGCGGTGGGCGAACATGTGCACGCCGGCGATCTGGCCGAGCGCTACGACGCGGTGATCTACGCGGTCGGCACCCAGGCCGACAAGCCGCTGCGGATTCCGGGCGAGGACCTGCCCGGGTCCGTCGCGGCGACGGAGTTGGTCGGCTGGTACAACGCGCATCCACACTACAAAGACATGCCACTGGATCTGACCGGCGAGCGGGCCATCGTCGTCGGCAACGGCAACGTCGCGCTGGACGTGGCGCGGATCCTGGTCACCGACCCCGACGAGCTGCGCACCACCGACATCGCCGACCACGCGCTGGAGGTCCTCGACCCGCGTGGGGTCGAGGAAGTGGTGATCATCGGCCGTCGCGGCCCGCTGCAGGCCACGTTCACGACCTTGGAGTTGCGCGAACTCGGCGACCTCAAGGGTCTCGAAGGGGTCGACGTGATCGTCGACCCGGCGGATGTGGCCGACATCACCGACGAGGATGCCGAGGCGGCCGGTAAGACCGTGAAGAACAACGTCAAGGTCTTGCGAAAGTTCGCCGAGAACCAGCCGACACCCGGCAACCGGCGGATCGTGTTCAAGTTCCGCACCTCGCCGATCGAGATCCGCGGCGATGGCCACGTCGCGGAAGTGGAGCTCGGCCGCAACGAACTGGTCGCCGGCGAGGACGGACGCGTCGTCGCCAAGGACACCGGCGCGCGTGAGGCGCTGCCCGCTCAGCTGGTGGTGCGCGCGGTCGGATACCGCGGCGTGCCGACCCCCGGTCTGCCGTTCGACGATCGCACCGGCACGATTCCGCACACCGACGGACGGATCGACGGCAGCCGCAACGAGTACGTCGTCGGCTGGATCAAGCGCGGCCCGTCGGGGGTGATCGGCAGCAACAAGAGCGACTCGCAGCACACCGTCGACACCCTGGTCGCCGACCTGGCCGAAGCGGCACACGACGAGCGGCACTCCGATGCGCTGCTGCAGTGGCTGCTGTCGCGGCAGCCGAAGCTGGTGACCGACGAGCACTGGCAGCTGATCGATCGCCACGAGCGGACCACCGGCGAGCCGCACGGCCGGCCGCGGGTCAAGCTGGCGAACCTCGAGGACCTGCTGCGCATCGGGCACGGCTAAGAGGGCCACGCGTCGCCTCACTTTAACCGCGATCGTGCGAGGTTCTGGTGAATGGCGCTCAGATGCCGCCGTGCGCGTTGTCCGGGGCCCAGTCGGGCGGTCCCGCGGGTGCGACGCGCCAGTTGTCCGGGTTCTTCGGTGAATACACGACCGGGATGAGTTCACCCATGCTCGGCCAGTTGTCGACATCGACCGCAAAGCGCTGATACACCACGTGCTCGTTGACGGTCGGTCCGTTGATCACCCCGGTCACCGTGACGAACTGCTCGCCGGCGGTGTCCGGCCGCGGGCTGACCCCCGTGATCAGCAGCGTGCCGTTCACCGCGTCGGCGGGCTGCCTGCGGCGCATCAGCCACGGCCCCGCCAGCAAGACGAGCGCCCCGAGCACCACCACTATCCATACGAATTCCCACACGCCTTCATGGTAGGACTGCTGACATGGGCGAGACGCCGGATGACTTGGCGCTGGCGTTGGCGCTTGCCGATGAAGCCGACGCACTGACGGTGCCGAGGTTCGGCGCGGTCGATCTGCACGTCGACACCAAACCGGACCTCACACCCGTCACCGACGCCGACCGGTCCGTCGAGGAGGCCGTGCGCAATAGGCTGTCGACGGAATGCCCGGACGACGCGGTGGTGGGCGAAGAGTTCGGCGGCACAACCGAATTCACTGGCCGCCAGTGGGTGATCGACCCGATCGACGGCACCAAGAACTTCGTGCGCGGTGTACCGGTGTGGGCGAGCCTTATCGCTCTGCTCGACGGCGGTGTGCCGGTCGCCGGGGTGGTCAGCGCGCCGGCGCTGCATCGGCGGTGGTGGGCAGCCGCGGGTCACGGCGCATACATGGCCGACGGAGATGGTGCCCCTCGACGGCTCGCGGTGTCGGCGGTCGACGACCTGTCGGCGGCGAGCCTGTCGTTCTCCAGCCTGGCCGGATGGGCCGAACGCGGACTGCGGGAGAAGTTCGTCGACCTCACGGACGCTGTGTGGCGGGTGCGCGCCTTCGGTGATTTCTACTCGTACTGTCTGGTGGCCGAAGGCGCCGTCGACGTCGCCGCCGAACCCGAAGTGTCCGTGTGGGATCTGGCGCCGTTGGACATCCTGGTCCGAGAAGCGGGCGGCACGTTCACCAGCCTGGACGGCGTGCCGGGCCCACACGGCGGCAGTGCGGTTGCGACCAACGGCTGGTTGCACGAGGCCGTGCTCGCACGACTTTCTGCCGACTAGTCGGCCAGTCAGTCGAATTCTGTTGCAGCGGAAGATGATCAATCGCCAGTGCGGTCGAAGGTCGCATCGAAATCCGAAGAAGCGCATGCCGTGTTGCTGTCGTCATGTCGTCCCTTGCCGACGAGCTTGGCGATCGGATCTTCTGGCGGTTGAGGAAGCGGCTGTTGCGACACAGCCGCTGTCACGGCACACCGACCGGATCGCCCAGGTTTCCTTGGTCGGCGGGCTGTTCTCGCGCGGCGCGCCGTTCGCGTCCGTGCCGGGACCGAATTCCACATCGAACACCCCGGTGAAAGGCCCGCTGTTGGGAATGGCGCTTGGGGCTGGTTCTGCATCACCGGCTTTGTCGCGGTTGATCACCAGAACGCCTGCCACCACGCCGACGATCGCAATCACGCCGATGCCCGCCGCGAGCACTATGCGAAATCGCCTGCGCGGCTTCTTGTTATCGGCCGGCTCAAGCGCAGGCGTCTGCGGTCTGGGACCTGTGGGTGGCCCGTACTGGGTGGGCGCGATGTGCGACACCTCGTGGTGCGCGGGAGCGGGCTCAGTCAGCGCCACCGAGGGGCTCGGGTCCGCAGTCGGTGCGATGATCGCCGCGCGTGCCGCTCTCGCGAGGTCTTTCGCAGTTTCATAGCGCTCATCTGGGTTCTTCGCCATTCCCGTGGCAACAACGGTGTCAAGTTCGGCCGGCACATCGGCGCTCAGCTCCGACGGGCGGGGCGGCGGCACCGTCAGGTGCCCCGTGATCTGCTGTTCCAGACTGTCGCCTGGAAACGGTCGAGTGCCAGTTAGACATTCGTGCAAGACACACGTCAGTGCATAGATGTCCGCTCGGGCGTCGGTCTGTCCGTTGGCCAGTCGCTCAGGCGCCATGTACGCCCACGTGCCGATGACGCTGCCGGTACTGGTCAATGCCGTCTCCCCCAAC